>CAZOSQ010000013.1:0-19938 GCA_964582245.1 uncultured Bacteroidales bacterium
AAAAAGTTATTAACTATTTAATGTTGATAACTTGTTTAAAACTTAAGACGGTTTTTTAATGGTGATGGTATTTGAAAAAAAAGTATTTTTCTGATTCGATGTAAATAATTCATCATCAAGGTGGAAAAGATAAATTTTAAATGGGAAGCCAGGTTGTAATAGATTTCCCTTCCAAATGGGGAAATTGATAATATCACGTTTCTTTTAATAAATATTCATTGGGAAAATTCTCCTAAAGAAACTTAGGGATAGCGTTAAAAGCAAATGGACGCCTTCCATGAGGAAATAGATAACTGTTCGATTTTTAGTCTCGTAGACAAATATAATTTGAATATAAAAGAAGTGAATGGAAATGCAATGTACTATTGGTATTGTTTTTCTCTAATTTCTTTTATTTTTTCTTTTAACTCGTAGTAATTTTTCTCGGATAGGTTGAAATTATTTTGATTCTGTTCTTTTTGTTCATTTTCAAAAGAATCAAATATTCCTTTCAGTTGTTTAATTTCATTAATAGCATAATAATCTGTTTGTGAATTTTCTTTATTTTCTTCTGCATAAGATAAAAGGTTAACAAGCGCATTTTTTTGTTCACTAATTTTTTTAACAACCTCGTTTTTAGAAGAATATTTTTCAACTACATGTGTGCCAATATATAAAGATTCAATAAAAGCTCCTGTAGAAAAAATTGCCACACCATCTTGTCGTTTATTTTTTTCCAGGTAATTAATGATTTCATAAAAAGCATTATTGGATATGGTCAATAGGGAATCTTCTAAAGAACCATTTGCGATAAGCTTATGGATATTATTTTTGCTTATTTCCCTTACTTCAATATTACATATTTTAGATGTTTTTTGTAATTCTGCTATATACTCGTGGGATAAATCATATTCTTCAAATAAGGAGATATAGGCTAAATTGGCCACATAACCTCCCAGAAGTAAAACCTGTGATTTAATATCTTCTTGTTTTTTCCAATCTTCAATCGGTATGAGTAGATCTTTGATAAAAATAAGTTTCTCCTTATTGATTATCTGGAGAATTTCCCCGGGAGCTGGAAAATAATAGTAAGAATTTTTGATGGAAGAATTTCCATCTTGACTCGAATGTAATTGTTTTTGAGAACTATCCTTTTCATTTTTTGGCTTTTGTTGCTGGTTTGTGCAGGCAAAAATTAGGATAAAAATTAAAAAGGATAATTTAATATATTTAGTCATAAACCACTGTTTTGTTTAAAAATAGAGAACTGAATTTACATCATAGTACGTAAAAAAGCAAAAACCGTTTCATTTTTTTGTTTCTTTCTCGAAAATAGAGATTTAATTTAATTGTACTTAAAATTTATGAAATGCTCCAAGTTAAGGAATTAGAATAAAATCCTGCAATAGGGAAAGGATTTCCTTGCAGGATTTTAATTTGTTGCATGTGATTATGCGGGTTAAAAACTACTCGTAATCAAATGTGTCAATATAATTTTGCCCGAACCATTATCATTGATCTGACGCTGTTTTTCAAATAATAATTAGTTTGGCTAGTGTTAAGTCAAGTGTAACCAATCGAGCCAAGACTCCTTCATTTTAGTTTCTGCTTCATAAAAAAGACTCACGTAGCTTCTCCTTCAAGTATTACGGAAAATGGGCTAAGGCTATGTTTATTTTTTTTATTTTACAAAAAAAAACTAAAAATAACTTCGCCTTTCCAGGAATACCAAACTTGACTTGACATGAGTGTTTCATGAACTTGAATCATATCGTTTTTTATATAATTTCGATCCTACACGTTATAGGTAGATGAAGCTGTGTCTCCACCACGTCCTGTCCAATTGGTATGAAAAAATTCGCCTCTTGGTTTATCTATTCTTTCATACGTGTGGGCGCCAAAGTAATCGCGTTGCGCTTGTAAGAGGTTGGCAGGCAATCTCTCCGTCCTGTAACCGTCAAAATAACTTAATGCTGTTGCAAAAGCAGGTACCGGTATGCCATTATAAGCTGCGCTAGCGACCACTTTTCTCCAACCAGCTTGTGCTGCATCGATTTTTTCTTTAAAATATGGATTAAGCAGTAAATTTGAAAGATGAGGTTCTTGATCAAACGCTTCTTTAATTTTACTAAGAAAGACAGACCTGATAATACATCCACCTCTCCACATTAGGGCAATAGCACCATAATTAAGGTTCCATCCATATTCTTCAGCAGCAGCTTGCATAAGAATGTATCCTTGGGCATAGGAAACAATTTTTGAGGCATAAAGAGCATCGCGGATATCATTTATGAATTGTTTTTTATCACCTTCAAAATTGATTTTTGGACCATTCAAAATTTTAGATGCTTTTACCCTTTCATTCTTTATGGCAGATAGGCAACGTGCAAATACTGCTTCACCAATTAACGTTAGGGGAATACCTAAATCAAGTGCGGAAACTCCAGTCCATTTTCCTGTGCCTTTCTGACCCGCGGTATCTAGTATTTTATCAACCATTGGTTGTCCATCGATGTCTTTATATGCTAAAATATCTCTTGTTATCTCGATTAAGTAGCTATCCAAATCGCCCTTGTTCCATTCAGTAAATACTTCATGCATTTCATCTGCGGACATGCCAAGTAAGTCTTTCATGATTTGATAAGCTTCACAGATTAATTGCATATCACCATATTCTATTCCATTGTGAACCATTTTGACAAAATGTCCCGCGCCATTATCTCCAACCCAATCACAACATGGTGTACCATCCTCAACTTTGGCTGATATGGATTGAAATATATCTTTCACGTGCGGCCATGCTTGTGGAGATCCCCCAGGCATGATAGAAGGACCTAGAAGTGCTCCTTCTTCTCCTCCCGAAACTCCCGTTCCTATAAACAAGAAACCATTTTCCTCCAGGTATTTTGTTCTCCTGTTCGTGTCCGGGTAATGAGAATTTCCCCCGTCAATGATAATGTCCCCTTTTTCCAGGTAAGGAATAACTTGTTCAATAAAGGCATCTACAGGAGCACCGGCTTTTACCATTAGCATCACCTTCCTGGGGCGCTTTAAAGATTTTACAAAATCTTCTATTGTCATGGTTCCAATGACGTTTTTTCCTTTTCCACGACCAGAAACAAACCGCTCCACCTTTTCAGTGGATCTATTGTAAACAGCCACTGTAAATCCTTTACTTTCCATATTTAACACGAGGTTTTCACCCATGACAGCTAGGCCTACAAGACCTATATCTGCTAATTTTTCCATGATATTCTATTTTTATATTATGACTTTGAATCCTAATTTTTTCAATTTTTCTTTCGTAGAAAGCCTGGTGTTCATCAGATGAACTTGATAGGCGGGAAATTCTCTTCTTACCGGGTAATCTCCTCTTAGTTTTTCAAATGAACTAACCGAGTTTCTTAAGTTTTTATCATCCTCAATGATATCATATGTATGGCTTATACAAGATAATAGAATATCCTCTTCAGCCATATTTTCCCCATTAACAAAAATTTCTGGTTGTACCGGGAGGCTAATTGATCTTGGATCCGGGTACCAATCATTTATTCCCAGGTTGAAAAATCGGCTTATGGCTCGAACACTCATAGCTGTTCCATTCGCTTTTCCATCTCTTGAATAACCGGCAATATGAGGCGTTCCTATTTCAACTAATTGCAACAACTCTTCATCTATTGCAGGTTCATTTTCCCATACATCCAAAACTGCCGCCTTAATTTTACCAGAGTTTAATTCTTTTTTTAAAACTTGATTATCAATTACAGGTCCCCTTGAACTATTTATGATAATAGATTTTTTTTTCAAATTCTTAAAAAATCCCGAATCACCTAAGTGATATGTTTTTCCAGGTCCAGTTTTAGATAAGGGGACATGAAAAGAAATAATATCAGCTTCTTCTTTTACTTGGTTTAGTGAAACAAAATTTTTTTTACCTTCAACTTGTTCCCTTGGAGGGTCATTTAATAGGATATTCATTCCCAAGGTCTCCGCAAGTTTAGCAACTTTTGTTCCCACGTTACCTACCCCGACAATTCCTATAGTCATTATCCGGGTTTCAAATTCAAATTTTCTGGATAAATGAGCCAGTGCTGCCCCGATAAATTGCATAACAGATCCTGAATTGCACCCGGCAGCATTTGTCCATGATATTCCTGCTTTTTTGCAATAATCTGTGTCAATGTGATCAAATCCAATGGTTGCTGTAGCAATAAACTTTATTTTTGAACCTTCCAGGAGCCGTGCATCACATTGTGTTCGAGTTCTAGTGATAAGAGCATCAGCATTTTTTACATCATTTGGATTTATTTTATTCCCGGGAAGGTACACCACCTCGGCAAAAGGTTCCAAGGCTCCTTTTAAATAGGGTATTTTATTATCAGCAACTATTTTCATCTCAATTTAAATCTACTTTAAGATTTTCGCTTTATTTTGTAAACATATTTTTATTATTCACGCTGTTTTTTAAAATAATTTCATGCATTTGTTTCTAATATTAAGTGTTTTAATAACCAGTAGAAATAAAATTAAATCCTTTTTTATTTAAAACGATTTTTATGAGCCCATAATCCTATGGCAGGATTTGAGATATAAAAGAAACTTGATCCACCAGGATCCGTATTATATCCTTCTTTTAATTTACATGGATTATATATTTCAAGCATCTCTTGCAGGTCACCATATTTGTAATTAACACTTTCTATTTCTTTTCTTGTGAGACTTCCCGGGCAATAAGTCACAGTGAATCGGTTTTCTGTAGATCCATGGATTAAATGAGCTGCTGCACTAAGATTGTTTTGCAAATCTTCATTTTTGGAAGTTAAAGATAAAATTTCCCCGGGAGTTAAATATCCGTATTTTCGAATTAATTGATCTATTTGTGAGTCTTCACCAAACTCACGCAAGCCGGGGGCTAAAATTATTAATTCTCCACCATCAGCTATAGCCATCCTGGTACGATAAATACTTTTATTTCCTAGCCATGTACTTTTGTATTCAGAAGGATCCAGGTAAACAACCATTTTCAATGGAGGCGTTTCTAATAATTGAAAATTGACCTCTAGAGATAATGCTGAGGCTTTTAAAAAACATTCTTCATCATCACCAATAAACAGACCCCTGGTGTGAAGTTTTCCATCAATTCCTCTTCCTACAACGGTCAAAACATAAACTATTGGTAAATTTTTTGCAAAATGATTCGATGCATAATTTAATATTCTTCTTACCGGGGTATCAGCTTTTCCAAGAATATTTTCTATGCCGTAAGCTGCTCCAAGGAAATGACTCTTGTTTATTCCTTCTGCTCCACCGGTTCCCACGAATATATTTTTATTATAATTTGCCATACCAATTACTTCATGAGGAACCACCTGCCCCAAGGAAAGAATCAAATCATGACCACCCTCAACAAGTAGTTTATTAACTTGGGCTGGCCATGGATATTTTACTTTACCACCTGATACTTCATATAAATATTCTCCTGGGACTTCTCCTATGGTTACCACATCTTTTCGCCAGTTATGAGGTCGGAACAAATCATGTGGCACACCAGGAAACATGGTGGAAATTTCATCCTTGGACATAGCAAAATGTGTTCCTAAAGCAGGAAGAATATCTTTCAATGAATTACCATAATAACTCCAAGCACTTTTGGTTAACTCACCAGCCTTGGAATGAAACCTGGTAAAATCAGGTGGAATGGCCAGTACATTTTTTTTATTTCCAATTTTATCAAGTGCAAGATATAAGCCCTCTTCCAAATCTTGTGAGCTTAATGAATTATTTTTTCCACCTTTTTGATAATATATCATCAACAAAAATAATTTTTTATTAAACCTATTATTATAGAGAAGGACGGAAGATTGATGTTTTTCAAACTTTACAAGTAATTTTCCCTGGTAGTTTTCCCGGTAGATTCCGGGAAAAACCTATTTTATCCTTCATTAAATAAATTGTCTCCTGATGCTTCTTCATCACCTGGGTTAACCGGGTATAGGGTAAGTATTTCATTTTTAATGATGGTTAAACCCCTCCAAATGCGCTATAGCCACCATCAACCGGTATTATAACACCTGTGATGAATTTTGAAATATCTGATAATAAAAATAAAAGTATTCCATTAAGATCCTCGGGTTCACCATATCTTTCCATAGGTGTGTTGTTAATGATTTTTTGTCCCCTGGGAGTAGGTTTGCCTGTTTCTTGATCCACAAGAAGAAAACTATTTTGTTTTGTTAAGAAGAATCCCGGTGCAATAGCATTCACCCTTACGCCTGTTTTTGCCAAATGAACTGATAGCCATTGGGTGAAATTATTTATAGATGATTTGGCTGCTGAATAGGCTGGAATTTTAGTCAATGGACGAAAAGAATTCATCGAGGAAATATTAATTACCACCCCTTTTTGGTTTTTGACCATATCAGTAGTAAAAACCAAGCTGGGCAATAAGGTGCCTTTAAAATTTAAATCAAAAACCTCATCAAAACCATCAACATCTAAACCGAAAAAAGTTTGTTCAAGTTGATTTACATGTTCTTTCTCCATTTTTTCTACTTTGGTGGTAGCCCCGGGAGAATTACCACCAGCGCCATTAATCAGGAAATGAATGTCTCCAAATTTTTCATTAATAGTTTTTTTTACTTCTATTAATGAATTTTTATCAAGAACATCGGCCTCCATTCCCAAAGATTCAGTACCCGTTTCTTTTTTAATCATTATTGCAATTGAATCAGCTGTTTCTTTGCGACGGCTAAGAATGACCGTTTTAATACCTGCATGGCCAAGAGTTTTAACCATTGCCGACCCTAATACACCCGTTCCCCCGGTTACAACGCAAACCTTGTCTTTTAGATCATCAAAATTTATTTTCATTCGTTCGTTATTTTCTTTTTTATTATTATCTAGATGAAATAGAATTCATGAACAATTCCGTGAGAGTTCTTTTCCTGCTGTTGATCTTCTTTTTTTATTTAAAGACCTGATTTGTAAAAATTGACATTTTCTTTCGTGATAATATCAATTGGCATGAGTATGTATTTTTCAATTTTTTTATGCAAAAACAGGGAGATGAAAAAGGACATAAGAGCTATATATCCTTGCTCATCAGGTCTTTGTGAAATAAGAAAGGTAATTAAGTCCTTTTTAAGATAACTGACATTCTTATCAGTTAGATCATACCCAACTACCCTTGTTTTCAAATTTTTATTTTCTAAAAATTTCGCAACTTTATGTGCTTTTGAATCAGTCACATATATACCAGCTATATCCTTGTATTGATTGAATGATTTTTCTAATAAATAAAAAACTTCCCTATCATCATTTGTTTCACTGGTTAGATAAATGATATTTTTAATGGGAAGATTGTTTTCGTCAAAATAATCTTTGAAGCCAATTTGACGAGTTTTAGAGTGATGAATCGTTTCTTCTTTTTTGCCAATGCTCATTACTAAATAACTAGGTGTTCCTTGTACCCCATAATGCAAAAGTTTGGCACTTAAAAAGCCGCTTTGCCTGGGATCTTGCCCGATATATGAAAGAGGAGAGGTGTCTTTTAAATTAGAATCGATAAAGATGTAAGGAATCCCGTTTTTATTAAGCTCCTTAAGAATGTTAAAAGTCTCATCATGAAACACTGGGGCTAAAACCACACCATCCGGTTCAGATTTTAGTAGCTTTTCTTTACTTTCCGTAAAAGAAGCTTTTTCTTGTGGATTATACAGGAAGTATTCAATGTTGATGTTAAAATGTTTTATTTCATTAAAAGCGCGCTCAAATCCTTTTAAAGGAGCATTCCAATATTCATTCTCTCCATTATCCATTGGGATAAGGATCGATAACCTGTATGTTTTTTTTGAAGCCAAGCTACTTGCTACAATGTCAGGTTCATACCCGATTTCTTCAATGATTTTCATTATTTTTTCCTGGGTAGTAGCAGATACTTGTCCCCGATTATGAATAACTCTGTCAACTGTTCCTACCGATACATTTGCTTTTTTGGCAATATCTTTTATCCTGGTTCTCATTAAATTATAATGAAATAGTTGAAAAAAAATGAATTATATTGGAAATTTTCATAAAAAAGAAATAAATTCGTGCTCGAACACGGATGAATTTAAAAGACGAAGATACTAATTTTTAATAAAATTATAAAAAATGTTGGAGATAGGTAAATATTCTTTTGGAATAGGTGATAGGTTTGCCCACCAGGGAGTCGCTCAATTAAAAGCAATCATGAAAGCTAAAGAGAAGGGAATTGATATAGTCCCGGTATGGAATAAATCAAACAGGGAGCATATAACAATTCATTCTTCTCCAAGTGATGTTCGGTATGAAGCTGATCAAGCTGTAAAAGAATTAAATTGGAATGGTCAATATTTTGTAGATGCTGATCATGTTAATATACAAAATATTGATAGTTTTATTGATTCTTCTGATTTTTTCACCTTGGATGTAGCCGATTATATAGGACAGCAAGCAGAAGGTCAGCTAATCGAGGACTTTGTAAAAAATTGTAAATCAATGGTGGGTAATTTAGTTATCCCGGGTGTTCAAGGTACTTTTACCATTTCCAATGATTTAATATATGATATTGCTAAAAAGTATTTACATGCAGTAAAGCAGGCCGGTATTATTTACAAAAATTTGGTTTCAAAGAAAGGGGAAGGCAATTTTATCACGGAGGTATCCATGGACGAGGTTGCTGAAGCTCAAACACCTGTTGAATTGCTATTTATTTTAAAAGCTATTGCAGATGAGGGGATTCCTGCTCAAACTATTGCTCCTAAATTTACTGGTCGTTTTAACAAGGGAGTGGATTACGTGGGAGATGTTAAACAATTTGCCAAGGAATTTGAAGAAGATATATTAATTGTAGATTATGCTGTTAGGAATTTTGGACTACCGGCTAATCTTAAGCTAAGTGTTCATTCTGGTAGTGATAAATTCAGTATTTACCCGTTTATTGGTGATATAATAAGAAAATATGATAAGGGAATTCATGTGAAAACAGCCGGAACAACATGGTTGGAAGAATTAATTGGTTTGGCCTTACCTGGTGAATATGGCCTGCAACTGGCGAAAGATATTTACAAAAAAGCTTTTGATAGGTTTAATGAGTTATGTATCCCTTATGAGAACGTGATTGATATTAAGCAGGATCAATTACCTAATCCATCCGAAGTGCAAACTTGGAATGGCCAAAAATTTGCTAATACCTTGAGGCATATACCGGGAAATCCCGCATTCAATCCTTCCTTCAGGCAACTCCTGCATGTAGGTTATAAAGTGGCGGCTGAATATGTAAATATTTATACTAATGCCTTGGATGAAAACAAGGACATAATAGAGCAACAAGTGATAGAGAATATTTATGATAGACACATTAAAAGATTATTTAATTTATAAGTTTTGGCAGGTACGATAAATCTTGTAGATAAAAAAGCCACTTCGGATTTTGAAGTGCGAATGAATCATTTCAACGAAAAGGGCTTGTTCACAAAAATAAAGATTAGTAAAGGAGATATAATATCTAGTATTCAAGGAAAAGTAAAAAAAGAGCCGGATAAATATTCTATACAAATAGCCCAAGGAAAACATATTGAGGTGGATTCTGTTTTTAAATTCATGAATCATAATTGTTCACCTTCAGTACATATAAAAGAGAGGTTTATATATGCGGTAAGGAATTTAAAACCCGGTGATGAAATTACATTTGATTATAATACTACTGAAGATTATTTGGCATCTCCTTTTAAATGTGAATGTTGTGGTAATATAATTAAGGGTAGAGAATTTTATAAGTAAAATTCTCATGCACTAACTTAAACAACAAGGTTATGCTTTATTAAAGCATGACACTAGTTAAGAGAAGGATTATTTAATTTGATTTTTCATTTAATGGAATAAAAAAAACGGACAACAAAGATGTGTCCGTTTTTTTTATTTTATTATAAAATATTTTAATGACCTCCAATATTCTCTTGAGCATTTATATAAAATGCTTTATACTTGATATAATGGTTACCCTTTTTATATTCCCACAATACATTTTTAGCTTTGTATATTTTTCCAATACAAGCCTCAAAAATTAAATTATAGTTTATGCCTGTGGCCCTTTCTGCATCAAGGATTGATTTAAATTCCACGCTCCTGTCAGCAAAATGGCCAATTACCGGTAGATTATACTTTTTTTGGCTTCTTTTTCTTCTACTTAAGGTGTTTACAAAAATAGACCCCGGTTTTGGTAATGATCCTTTATTCTTATGTGACATAATCTTTATTTTTTCTCAAATATAAAAAAAATCTAATAGGAATCCAATAAAAATTAAATTTGTTTTAAATTTCACTTGTACATGTTGATGTTTTTTCATTACTTTTTATCTATTAAGTATTTGCTTGATACAAAGATTTGGTCAAATAATTTGTTTTTACTGCTGAAATATGTGCCCAAATTGGATGAAGATGTAATTATGTATTTATGAATGGTATCAGCCGGGTAAGCTTTAATATCAATAGGATTGAAATTATCTCCTTCAATTTTTACGATATATTTAGGGGAGTCATTTAACAACTTTTTATCATCATCAGCTAGATCAAAATTCCTGAGATTCGCTACTTTTTTAATATACTGTTGAGTTTTTAATGAATCTGTTTTAGTGCCATTAATACTCCAGTGTTCATTGTTTTTCACTAGGGAATATGAACTATCACCGGGATATTGAAAATGAATTCTTTTGATATTACCAGGAGAAACATTAACTAGTTTCTTATCCCTAATTCTATCAATGTCTAAATTATTGAATATCATACTCATCATTCCTTTTACAAGGAGGACTGCTTGATCATCTTTTTTTCTTATGAATGTAGAAATTTCCGGGGTTTGATTCATGTAAGGATTATAGGACTGGTTTGAAATTTGTTTGTATGAAAATCTTCCAATGATTAATTCTGCGACAACTTTATCACTCTCCATTACTTGTACATATACTCCTGAAGAATCATCTACATTATATTTCGCCCAGTTCTCTTTCCGTGTTGCTGCTATTCTTTCTAATTTCATGGATGCCAGGTTCTCTAACATATTTTTAACGAACACGGGATCTGCTGTAAAGCTTTTATTTCCTTCACTAACTTGCCAGCCGTTGTTGGTAATCGCAATAGAAATAGTTTTTCCCGGTTCTTTGTAATCTGTTACTTTTATACGTGTAACTTTGTTTGTATCAACCTGTTCTAATTGAACTTCATCCAGGATATCGCTTTTATCTCCTTTCCGGGAATCTCTCACCTGGATTAGAATAACCGCTAAAAGGAGAGTTACAAAGACTATTCCCAGTATTTTAATGTTCATTTTTTTAAACATATCCTTCCTCCATTCTTTTAATTCTAATGTTGCGTTTGTATTGCATAATAATGATCCCGATTACAAGAATTAGAAATATCGGGAAAGAAAAATTAAACCACTTGAGGAACTTTCTATTTGAATCCTCTAGTTGTTCTATCGGGCGAGAACTTATTCCTTTTGTTCTTAATTCTATCAGGCCAGTATCATCTGAAAGCCAGTCAATGGAATTCACCATAAGGTGGATGTTATCCTCGTTTTGACCATTTATTGGAAAATCACCATCAGTAACTACCACCAATTTAGATGGAATATCGCCAATTAGTTTTCCTTTAAAAGCCGCTGCAGCTACAATACCAGACATGGGGAAATTATGCTGTTCTCGAATATCAAAATATACTGGAACTGATTTAGTGCCTGAATTTTTAGATGATTTAACCAATGGAGTGTAATTGATACTACTATCCCCGGTAAATTTTATTGAACTTGCAAATTGGAATATAACAGATTCTAATCCTTTTGTAACAGGATGGTCTGCGAAATCATTCATAACTGGCAAAAAAGGAAAAGGGACAGGTTGCATTATTTTCATAAAACCAGCATTTTGCTGGACATTCACTTGTCCACAGTTTTGGTCGATAATAAAATTATTTCCTACTTCTATCCCTTTTAATTTTAACCATTCAGTTAAACCTGTATGGGTTGCATTTCCCATAAGCGATGAAAAATCTCCATCCACGTTGTTATAAGCTATGAATAATTTACCACCTTTTGCTAAATATTGATCTAGTTGTCCCAGGTGAAAAGGAGGGATAGTGTCCATGGGATTTACAATCGCTATGGTTTGGTATCTTGATAAATCTGTTTCAGCAGTATCTTTCATTTGAAACGGTTCCACGTGGTACATTATATTCAAAGAAGAAATAACAGGTTGTAAAGAATTAACAGATGGTTCTCCATGCCCTTGTAAGAGGCCAACAATGGGTTTGTCTACGACGGAAAGTTTTTTAATGCTTGAGGAAAGAGTGTATTCAAGCATCCCGGGATTTATAAATGGAATGATTTCCTGTTGTTCCCCTAATTCTATCATCATACTTAAATAGGTTTCCTTTTGAGACATCTCGTCATTTTCTCTATAACCAATAAGAAAAGGATTAATTCCTATTTTTTGTAATTCTTGCTCTAATCCTTCTTTATCCTTTGGGTCAATGAATTCAAAGATAATTCTTTGGTCTGATAAGATGCTGTATTCCAGCAATAATTCTTTCAAATCTCTTCTTAAATGTGCTATCTGTGACGGCAGGTTTTTAGTTAAATATACTTTAATTGTAACAGTTTCCGGGAGATCAATAAGTAATTCCTTGGTTGCATTGCTTAAGGTGTAACGATTATCCTCGGTAAAATCAAGTCGGAAAAAGAATTTTCTTGAAATAATGTTCAATAATAAGATTACACCAATTAAGAGTATTAATGAATATATGACTGTTCTCTTGCTTTTCATAATGATAAAATTTAATAATCGAATTAAAATGGATATTTTGGTTATTGTTTTTCCATTAAATTCCTTTTGGAAAGTACAAATTCGGCTGATATTAACCCGGTAAATATGATTGATAGAAAATAAACCAGGTCCCTAGAATCAATCACCCCGCGTGAAATAGATTCATAATGACTATTCATACTCAAGTAATTAAATGTTTCACCAATTAATCCTGTAAAGGATGCCCCCAATACCTGGAATATAAAGTGAAAGAAAATTCCAATAAAAAGAGCCAATAAAAATCCTACAATTTGATTATTAGAAATACAACTGGTAAACATTCCTATGCTAATATAGGCCCCGCTCATAAGGATTAGCCCTAGGTATCCTGAAATTGTAGCCCCGTGATCAATGTTACCGATTTTAGATACAGTGATATAATAGGGCAAGGTGAGAAGTAAGGTTAGAATAATTAGGATGAAAGTGGATAAAAACTTCCCGGTGATTACTTGCCAGTCATTCACGGGTTTTGTTAATAAAAGTTCAATAGTTCCCGTTCTTTTTTCTTCGGCCAATAATCTCATGGTTAATGCCGGGATAAAAATAAATAGGGTCCAGTAAGCTGTCTGAAAGAAAGAATAAAGGCTTGCTTCCTTGATGAAAAATATATCACCATTTCCCCCGAGCCATGTGAAGAATCCACTAAACCCCAAGAACAACACGATCATGATATAGGCTATCAATGAATTGAAAAATACCTTGAGTTCTCTTTTTGTGATTATCCAAATTTGCTTCATTTTATATTATCTATTAAAATATTAAGGATTCAATTTCTTTTTTCTAGTGATGCGTCACATGCGATATTACAGGTAAAAACCTACTTCTAATCAATTAATGTGGTACATCTTTACCTGAAAGTTAGTTCATTGTTAGATCACGGAAAACATCTTCCAGTTTGGTTTCCGTGGGAGTTAATTCAGTAAGAAACCATCCTTCTTTGACACATAGATTAAATATGGCTTTTTTAGAGGATAGTTCTGGTTTGCTCTGGACCTCAAAAGTATTGTCACTTTTTGTTATGAAGTCAACTAAACCCACCGTTTCTAAAGATTGAAGAGCATTGAAAATCGTATTTTTATTGCCTCCTTCCACGGTCACTTTGATGATTTCTCTACCTTGAGCCTGTTTTCTTAAGTCAGACGATGTTCCGTCTGCTACTATCTTACCCTTGTTAATGATTAATATTCGGTCGCACGTTGCTTCCACTTCTGCAAGGATATGTGAACTTAGAATTACTGTTTTTTCCCTGCCAATTTTCCTTATTAATTCCCTAATTTCAATAATTTGATTCGGGTCAAGGCCAGAGGTGGGTTCATCGAGGATAAGAACCTGTGGGTCGTGAATTAAGGCTTGGGCCAGCCCTACCCGTTGTTTATATCCTTTTGATAATTCTTCAATTTTTTTATGTTTTTCACCTTCTAACCCACATGTTTTAATCATATCAAGGATCCGCTCTTTTATTTTTCTTTTTTCGACTCCTTGAATTTCAGCCGTAAAATATAGATAGTCGATAACATCCATTTCAGGATATAAAGGATTGGTTTCTGGAAGATAGCCAATGTGTTTTTTTATTTCTCCAGGATGTTCAATAATATTAAATTGCCCCACGTTAACAGTTCCGGAAGTAGGGGCAATATAGGTTGTTATGGCTTTCATGGTAGTGGTTTTTCCCGCACCATTCGGACCAAGAAAACCCAAAACTTCACCTGTTTTGACCCGGAAGGAAATGTTATCCACGGCTTTTTGCATGCCGTATTTTTTTGTCAGGTTTTCAACAACAATATCCATAATGTTATTAGAAATTATTTGGTTTGAATTTGAAACGCAAATATAAAAACTCTTCTTATTTATAGTATACCTGATTCAAGCAGTACACCTTGCCGGGTTTTGTAAGCTACTGATAGATAGAAATATACATTCTTGTTAAATAATGTTAAAAGATGTTTTTGGAAATTAACATTTTAGAATGAAACATAGGCATTATAATGTTTTTCCACCAGGTTATAATCTTGCTTTTTGTTACTGGCAGCTAGTTCTTTTACCTTTTAGAGAATAAGTAAATTATTATTTTCCCCCACTACTGACCAGGTAAATTATTAGGAAATCTTTAAAAGCTTGAAAAATAATGGAATAAAGGGGGGTGAGTAATTTATTGTATTTTAATTGAATAAGAATAGTTTGCCTGGGTTGATGTTGTGTCTTTATAATTATAATTAACTTGAGGATCCTTATTATATGAAGAAGAAAGTTTAAATCGAATTCGAATTTTCATTCTAATGGAAACTCGTAAACCTTTATTTTTTGCTTTTTCATATTTTAGCAAGGAAACAATTCTGACAGCTTCTTGATCACATTCATATCCAATACCCTTTTCTATTCTTACATTGAACACTTCACCATCATCGTTAACTTGAAAACTAAGAAATACTGAACCTTCTATTCTTTTTTTTATAGCTTCAATGGGGTATTGTAAATTTTCTTTAATAAACTTTTTAAGAGCTGAATTACCTCCAGGATATTTTGGAAGATGGACAAAACCCTTTTTCTTTTTATTATTAATGGTCATTTTTTATTTTTAAATATTATTGGTTAAATATAATAATAAAAACATTCTATTTAAGTTAGTTGATATAATTTAGATATACTCTTTTTATACCTTGCAACTAAATAATTCATGAAGTTTTTGGATTATTCACAAATGATTTTTTTATCTTTACATTGATTTTAATAAATGAACTTATGGCATTAGTAAAAATTGAAATAGTCACCGGGAAATCACCTGAATATAAGGAGATTTTATTGAATTGCATTCATTCAGCCTTGGTGGAAAATTTAAAAGTACCAGAGAATGATCGAATTCAACTGGTTAGCGAGTTGGAGCCGAAAAACGTGCGAAGAAAATTCATGAAGTCAGATAATTTTACGCTTATTGAAATTCTTATGTTCGCAGGTCGATCTGTTGCGGTTAAAAAGAACCTTTACAGGGATATTAATGATCGTATTATTGCAAGTCTTGGTATCAAAGAACAAGATATTATGATTATTATACATGATATTCCCATGGAAAATTGGGGTTTATATGGACGCCCAGCAAGTGAGCTAGATCTTGATTATGATGTTGAAATTTAAGCCAAGCCTTTTAGGGTATCTTATTACTCTTCATGTTTAGTTCTAAAAAACTAAGCAAGTTTTTTTCGCAATTTTTAGAGAAGTTTTACAAATTCCCAGTTTTTTAAAATTGTTTTATTTTTTAGCTCCTGGTACAAGAGAATTAGGATTATAATTTCCTTTTTTATTCCTGGAAGGATGAATGAAATTGATATAAATTAATTTTTTGGGAAAATAATTCTATCAACACGTTTGATGGATTAAACCAATATGCAATTATACGAGGTAAATTGAGTGAATGTAAATTTATTGACATTTGCTCAATCTCTGTGATATATAGGGAGTTGGGGGTGGTTTTGATGTACGCTAGTGAGGTGTTTTATAACTATAGGTTAACAAAACTTTAAATTCCGCCTTGATTGGAGAAATTCGTGAAAAAGATTTAACCAGTCCGGGATCTACCTAGGTTAATCTCAGTAAATATAAAGTAAATCCCGTGAGAATAGGAACATTAGTTTTTATAGAAAAATCATTTTATCAAAAAAAAATATGGTTTTTTATTATAATTACCGAATTTTTAAGGTAAATTTAATGACTTGGTATAAATAATAAATCAAAAAATAATTTATTTTTTCATGTCAATAACACTTAGAAGGCCCTCGAAAGATGCTCCTGCTAGAATTTTGGTACCTGTGGATTGTGAAAGTAGTTCAATAAATGCTGTACGATATGCTTTTAAAGTAGCGGGTAAGGTTCCTGCAACTATTCATTTCTTACATGCATTTTATTCCCCTGCATATGATTTAGCAGAATTGATAGGGGTTAGTAATATAAAACATCACTTACGAGAGGAAGTCTTAGAAAATATTAGACTGGAAGAAGAAAAAAAATTTATTGATTATATCAATGAAATGGTACAGCCTTTCCTTGAAGATAATCCAAGTCATTCCATAATTGAACATACCCTTTTACTAGGTGCGCCTGATGAGGTGATTTTAAAATTTTCAAAGGCATACAACCCTGATGTTATTATAATTGGTTCTAAAAATTCCAAGGATAACGGCTTTAACATCCTGGGGGATATGGCCGAAATCATCATTAAAAAAGCCCATGTTCCGGTTTTAGCTATACCCAAGGAATATAATTTTAAGGGCATAGAAAATATCCAGGAAGTAGTATATGTAACTCAATTGGATGAATCTGATTTTCTATCAATCAAAAAATTGATGGTGCTTTTAAATGCTTTCGAGGTAAAAATACATTGTATACATATTTCAAGCAGTACTCCATCAAAATCAGATCAGCTTAAAATGGATGGGTTAAATGATTATTTTAAAAATGTTTATGATAAAAGAAAGGTGAAATGCTCTTTTATTACTGGTAAAAACAACATCCAAGAATTAGATGAATATGTTCTTCAAAATAACATCAAGTTAATCGCAACTACATCTCGGAGGAAAAATTTAATATTCAAACTTTTTCAAACCAGGGATTTAACTAAAAAGTTTTATTACCACTATAAAATACCTTTGTTGGTGTTTCATAGTTGATTTACAGGATATAGTTATTGATCGCGGGCTATTGAAAAACTACAAGTATTATTGCAATGATTGGTACTATAGCCAAAGAATTTTTATATTCTGAATCTTCACACTGATTAATCATCTAGTAAATTCCGGGTTATCAATTGTATGTGTAAGCTATTATCTTGAGAAATCCACTGTAAAATCTCCCTGCAGGTAATTATTAAGTATAGTTTATAACAAAATGGAAGGAGAAGTTTTATTTTCAGTTTTTTAACAAAATGAAAGAATTACCTGTTATAATCAAAAGAAAGATGATATATTGAATTTAAAGCATCTAGAAACAGCAGAATTTTTTGCATTCATCAGGTTTATTTCTTTTCCCTTTGTATGATTTTTTATTTTGCTACAGCAGCGAGAAATAACATCGTGGTTATATGTTATTCTTTTTTCCACGGATGTCCTGGATGGCATATTTGCACATTTTTTCAATCGTGAAAGTGAAAGACGGGTAAAACTTGATTCATATGGGGATATATTTCTTCTTGTTATTGGTGTAATAGGTTTTTACGTGTTTGAAGAGAAATTTTTTATAGAACATTTGACCTGGATTATTATAGTAATAAGCTCTTATGTACTTCAATTATTATTGAGTTTGCTTAAATTTGAACAACCAACCAGTTTCCATACGATATTGGCTAAAATTGCAGCGATATTCCAGGTAATTTTTCTTTCTCACCTGTTTTTTTTTCAACCTAGTGTCATCTTGTTTTATATCGCTATTTTCTTGAGTATTATAGAAGTTCTAGAAGAAATTTTTATCACTTTAATTATTGACAATTGGAAACCAAATATTTACGGCATTTGGCACTGGAAAAAAATCAAGGAATCCCGGGATTAATCCTTTCCCCATTCATCCCGGCCCTCCCATTCAATGAAGAAATTTTCAAGGTAATTAAGCATGTATAAATGTCTTCTTTCTGCAATTTTTTTCGCAGTCTTGGTATGCATGCTATCTTTTAGCCGCAGTAGTTTATCATAAAAATGATTAATGGTAGAACCCTTCTTAGGCGAGAAACATAATTCTTTTTCACCCGGATTATAGATTTCTCTTTTAGCATAACCTCCATATGCAAACGCTCTTGCTATTCCGATCGCTCCAAGAGCATCAAGGCGGTCTGCATCCTGCACAATTTTTCCTTCAACACTCGAGGGTATTAACCCTTTTGAAAAAGAGATGGTTTCTACTATATCTCGAATGCTTTCAATGCTAAGATCATCTAACCCTAATAAAAGAAGATATTTTTTAACTTCTTTTGGACCCCTGGTGTAATCTCCTTGATGAAATTTATGATCACCAATATCATGTAACAGGGCAGCTAGTTCAACGATAAAACTGTCACATGATTCATATTTTGCCAGGTGTTTAGACATTTTCCAAACTCGATAGGAATGCCACCAATCATGTCCTGTTGGTTCCATATCAAAATACTTTTTGACATGTTCTATGGTGTCTTCTAATATTTGCTTTTTATCCATAGGAAATTGACATCTTTATAAAAAAAAATTAGCAGTTATATTTTTCCCGCCCCATAAATAATCCATGCATAAACACTGAATCGTACAATCCTAGTGGTTGCAAGGAGAAGGAATTTTCTTTTGGAATAATTGGAAGAGCCAACCAAAATGCAGATACCGGAAAAAGGAAGAGGGGTAACCGCTGCTATAATTACTAAATACATACCGTATTTTCTTAGCTTGTCCATATATTTTTGAAGAAATTTGGAACTAACGTATTTAAAGAAAATGGTTTTGTTCAAGTATCGCCCGAAGAAGAATCCTAAAACTCCAGCGCCATATGATATTATAAATAATAGGGTTACATATTCTACGTAAGTAACTACACCATTTTGCTTCAGACTCCATATCATGAATAGTTCGGGAGGGATTATGCCAAAAAATATTTCCGAAAGAGAATAAATTAATATTACAAGTATCGGGTTACTAGAAATAGGAGTAAGCCATTCTAATTGATCTTTGTCAACAGTTTTATTGATGGTAATAAAAAATATAACAATGATAGTAAGCCATATAAAGCCTTTTATCAAGTTTTTAGTGAAGTATGAATATGTTTCTTTTTTATTTTTCATTTAAGGTACTCTTGTTAAACCAACATATGATACTTGGTATTGGTTGACATCCTGGCACATGATTTTATTTAGCTCTTGAAAGTATCCGTTATGAAATTAAGAAAAAAATGTTGTTAAAGAAATGAAATACAAATTAATATTAAAGGATATACAAAATACTAGTGACGCATCACATGTATTAAAGCGCATCAGATTTACCTTCAACCCGGCGTAGTGGCTGAAACGTCAGGACGCTTTATCATTGACAAGACACTAGGTTAACTTAAATATTTTTTCTCCTATTGATAAAATTGATATTCTTTC
>CAZOSQ010000014.1:0-19930 GCA_964582245.1 uncultured Bacteroidales bacterium
CCAATAGGTGAAGTGATCGCAATAAAGGGGTTTTATGGTCAAGAGCTTCTCCCGTATAGGAAATAAATATGGTGGGAATGCTTAAGGTATTGCCTACAATGAAAGCCGGTGAAGAGGGATCCCATGCTGTATAGCCTCGAGCTTCGAAAGTATTTCTAAGCCCCCCGCTCGGGAAGCTAGATGCATCGGGCTCTTGTTGAGCAAGTAATCTTCCCGAAAATTTTTCAATAATACCCCCATATTCTACTTGTTCAATAAAAGCATCATGTTTTTCCGCTGTCCCGTCTGTAAGGGGATGAAACCAGTGCGTGTAATGAGTAGCACCCATTTCCAGGGCCCAAACTTTCATTCCTACCGCCACTTGATCAGCTATTTTCCTGTCTATCCTGATTCCTTTCTCAACGGCTTCATTAACATGATCATAGGCACTTTTGGCCAGGTATTTTTCCATTTTTTTCCTGTCAAAGACATGAATACCAAAATAGTCGGAGGTTAACTTTCCCGGCACTTCAATATTCTTCAATTCCCGGCTTCTAGCATCATCTAAGGCCTTAAATCTTATAGTATCCATTATACCCCTTTGTTTTTACATCAATTTGCCTCAAATATACTTAATTTATTTCAAGACCCCCTTAAAAAAGGGGGTGATTTTTTCCACATGTTATTGAAAAAAATGTTGAAGCTTGTAAAGTTTATAAGCTTGTATATTTAGTAACTGTCATTAACCCTGCTTGATGGTGTACTTGATGGTATAATTTTTCAAAACATATAATTCGGAAGGATTATTATTCATACTATCCTTACTCTTTTTTATAAGATAGGGATAATTCATCAAGCTGTTCCTTGGAAATCTTTGAAGGAGAATTTATCATAATATCCCGTCCAGCATTATTTTTAGGAAATGCCATTACGTCCCGAATAGAATCTAAACCGGCAAATATTGAAACCAAACGATCCAATCCAAAAGCAATTCCACCGTGGGGTGGTGCTCCATATCGAAAAGCATCGAGCAAGAAACCAAATTGTTGATTAGCTTCTTCCGGTGTAAATCCAAGCAGCTTAAACATTTTCTGTTGAAGTTCTTTATCATGTATCCTAATAGAACCACCACCAATTTCTGACCCGTTAATAACCAAATCGTAAGCATTGGCTCTTATTTGGGCAGGATTGGTTTCAAAAAGTGTCACGTCATCGGGTTTTGGAGAGGTAAAAGGATGATGCATGGCATAAAAACGTCCTGTTTCTTCATCCCACTCAACCAGGGGAAAATCAACCACCCATAGTGGAACCAACTTATTTTTATCACGCAATTGAAGTTGATTACCCATTTCTAATCGCAATTCACTCAATGCATGCAATGTTTCTTTTTTCTTACCGGCCAAAACAAGCAGTAAATCACCATTCTTGGCATTTGAAACTTGTGCCCATTCTTGAAAATCTTCTGCAGTAAAAAATTTATCCACCGAAGATTTATAAGATCCATCTGAATTTAATTTCATGTAAACAAGACCTTTTGCTCCTACCTGAGGCCTCTGAACAAAGGCAGTTAACTGATCAAGTTGTTTTCTTGAATATTCTGCACATCCTTTTGCAACTATTCCACCGATGTATTCTGCTTCATCAAAGACCTTAAAATTTTTCCCTTTTACCACATCCGAAAGAGAAGTTATTTTCATGTCAAACCTTAGATCTGGTTTATCATTTCCATAAAAATTTATGGCATCTTCGTAGGATAATTTTGGAAAAGGTTCCTTGTATTCGATTCCCTTGATGGTTTTTAGCAAGTATTTTAGCCATTCTTCGAAGGTTGAAATAACATCTTCCTGTTGGACAAATGCCATTTCACAATCAACTTGTGTAAATTCAGGTTGCCTATCAGCTCTTAAATCCTCATCTCTGAAACATTTAACTATTTGGAAATATTTATCATAACCAGCCACCATTAATAATTGTTTAAAAGTCTGTGGTGATTGGGGCAATGCATAAAATTCACCGGGATTCATCCGAGAAGGAACCACGAAATCCCTAGCTCCTTCAGGAGTTGATTTAATAAGATAGGGTGTTTCTATTTCAAGGAATCCTTGGTTATCGAGGAATTTCCTGGTTTCCCTTGCCAATTGATGGCGCAGGATGAGATTATTTTTTAATGGATTTCTTCTTAAATCAAGATACCTGTACTTCATCCGTAGCTCATCCCCTCCATCTGTATCATCTTCAATGGTGAAAGGAGGTAAATCAGAACTGTTAAGAACTTCCAAGGATTCGGCTATGATTTCAATTTCTCCCGTGGGAATTTTTAAATTTTTATTGCTTCTTTCTTCCACGGTTCCGTTAACTTTTATTACAAATTCCCGTCCGAGTTTCCTAGCTTTTTTACATAAATCAGGATTAGATTCCATATTAAAAACCAGTTGGGTTATCCCGTACCTGTCCCGCAGATCTATAAAAGTCATTCCGCCAAGATCCCTTGAACGTTGAACCCAGCCACTGAGTATTATTTTTTTACCTTTGTCTTGTATGGATAATTGCCCGCATGTATGAGTCCTGTATATCATATTCCTTGTTAAATATCTTTAATTAAATTATAATCTAATTTGATACGAATAAAAATTTCTCTACTGGATAAGAAAAAACAAAAATAATGTTGTAATGTTATTTTTTAATCAATAGATTGCGAAAATAACAAGAAACTATCAACTTTTAGAAATTTTTTATTAATAATGATTATGAATTATCCTGTTTTCTCTGATGAGTATTTCATGAATGAAGCATTAAAGGAAGCCAGGAAGGCATTCGAGAAGGATGAAATTCCTGTTGGAGCGGTAATTGTTTGCCAGGATCAAATAGTGGCAAGATCACATAATTATACCGAGACCCTAAATGATGTAACAGCACATGCCGAAATGCAGGCTTTCACCGCGGCAGCCAATAACTTGGGAAGCAAATATCTTGAAGAATGTGTCCTTTACGTGACCCTTGAACCTTGTGTTATGTGTGCGGGGGCAGCTTACTGGACCCAAATCAGCAGGCTTGTTTTTGGTGCTAAAGATGGAAAAAGAGGATTTTCAAGGTTTAGCAGGAACATGGTTCACCCCACAACAGAGATAAAGGAAAATGTGTTGGAACAAGAATGTTCGGCAATTCTTAAGGAATTTTTCAAAATGAAAAGAACATAAATTTGAGTAATTCCAAATTCATGAAGAACAAAGTCAATTCTTTAATTATGATACTGTGAAACCAACTTTCTTTAAATCCTCCCAAAAATTAGGATAAGATTTAATTACCACGCCGGGTTCCTGGATAATAATTGATTTTTCTACCATGGCTACGGGTGAAAATGCAAGTGCCATCCTATGATCTTGGTAAGTTGGAATGGATTTAATTCCTCGAATGGGTTGTTCCTTAATTCCGTCCCATGAAAGAATACCATCTTCGGAATATGTGAGATTGGCACCAAATTTTTTCATCTCGTTTTGCAAGGCTGCAATCCTATCAGTTTCTTTAATTCTTAGACTTTGTGTTCCATAAAATTTGAATGGTATATTTTTTAATACCATCACAACGGCAAAAGTCTGTACCATATCAGGGTTATCCAGGAAATCGTGTTCAAAAAAGTTACAGGTTGTTGTACTTTTTACAAGATTGATTTTATTTTCAAGATAAATAGTCTGTATTCCTGTACGTTCAAATAAACCTGCTATTGCGGCATCACCCTGTAAACTATTTTCTTGTAAACCATGAACCATTAAATTGGCTTTATCTGCAAGCGCAACAATTTCATACCAGTACGAAGCGCCACTCCAATCGGCTTCCACAGTTATATCTTTCCCCTGGTAAAGTCCTGCCGGTACAGTAATGATATTGTTTTCCCATTTACAATCCTTTCCCATGTATTTCATGAGGTTTAAGGTGAGCCTGATATATGAAGCTGAAATGATTTTGTTTTTCAGCACAATTTCAAGCCCATGTTCTGTTGCCGGGGCTATCAACAAAAGAGCGGTAATAAATTGGCTACTGATACTTCCATCAATTTCAATTTTGTTACCTGTTAATTTTTTACCCTTAATTTTTAAGGGTGGATATCCTTTTTTTTCCAGGTATTTAATGTCAGCTCCAAGCAAGTTTAAAGCATCAACAAGTTCACCTATGGGACGATTTTTCATTCTTTCAGAACCTGTTATTATCCATTCTCCTTCTTGAAGCGCAAAAAATGCGGTCGAAAAGCGCATAGCTGTTCCTGCATGACCTACATTTATTACTGAACTTTTTCCTGCAAGAGCTTTTTCGAGCGTTAATGTATCTTCACTTTCCGATAAATTGTTAATTTGGAAAGAATTATTAGCCAATGCCCTCATAATTAAGAGCCTGTTAGATATGCTTTTTGATGAAGGCAGGAAAATTTCTCCTTTTATAATCCTATTTTCTTTGCTGATCGTATATTCCATTTATAATATTTCTTGAGCACAAAAATATCAAAATATTAGATTGCATTAAAATTTCCTTATATATTTACAGGATAAAATCTTAAAAATTCATTCAAAGCATGATCATTGAAACACGAAGAACAGCTATTCAACTAAGGTTGCGAAGCTTTTTGTTGACTGTAATATATGCCTTATTATTAATTTTAGTTTTAGGTACAGATGTGCTAAAACAAAATTTCCTGGGATTGAATAAAATACATTATGCAATAATGTTAACTAGTTTATTTTTGCTTTACGTGATCTACGTAATTATGAGAAACACTCATTATGTACATTATAATGATGAGGGATCCAACATAATTTTTCGATATGTTTCCATGAGACCTGCAAGCAAAAAAAGGTCAATTGCCATACCTAAAAAAACATTTTATAAGTACGAGACTCAAAAAAAATTCTTAAAAGAATATATCATTTTATATCAAAAGTTAAAAGAAGGTGTCGCAAAATATCCACCCATCAATGTCAATATATTGACTAATCCACAAAAAGAAGCAGTATATCAATCCTTGGATAAGGCCAAAATTTCTAAGTAGTTCCTTATAAGAATACTATCATAAATGTAAAAGTGGCTTTACGATTTCAAGAACGAAATTGTGAAACTTGGATACAAGGAGTTTATTCCTAAAATAAACATGTATGAGAGGAGAGCATAACCAAGTTGTTGGGCTATTTTTTAGCCATTAAAAATCTTCTTATAAATTATAATCCAACATGCAAATCGATTTGGCTATTTTTCAAAAAGCAATTCCAAATTTTCAGAAAAACTATAAAATGGCAAAGAGTGTATTATCCAATTTTTGTATTATTTTCCTGGTTTTTTTACTCGATGAATAAGTTAATTTCTTTTTATCCTGATAGATAAGAATGGTCCAACTAGATTTATTGAATAATTTATTCACTTCCGCTACTAATGGCTTCATAGTAAATCTCGAGACAAATAATTTCCCCTTGGATTCATTAAATAGTAATTCTATTTCTTTTATATTTATACGTTGTATTGAGTTGGTAAAAACCACGCTATCCAAATTTTTAAATACTTCGCTGGTTAATAGGGAAATGTTGATTACAGCAGAGTCTTTTACCTGTTTTTTATGTCGAAAAGTAATATCCATTAGTAATTCATGTCCCTGGTCATTAGTAAATGAAATAGGTTTAATGAAGTATTGAATTCCTTCTTTCCCCACATAAAATGTTTCATAAAATTTTTTTACTGATCCACTGGGGGAAGATTTAACAGGTGCACATCCTATTAAGATCAGGGCAATGATACAAAATACTCCTGTTTTGAGAAGGATAGAATTTATGATTTTTTGGCTATTTCTTTTTTTTTCGTTATTCATTATGGAATATTCTTTTTACAATGTTTAATTTGTTGAATAAAGAGTCTGAATGATTAGGTGAATTGGATAAAGTAAAAATATAAACCAATTGTTCATCATGTTTGGTTATATATTCAGTCAGGTAAAAATAGTCCTTTTGATAACTTTTAAAAAAAGGAACATCATCCTCAGCATGACTTACTGAGTCATTAATAGATTTCAATTCCAGCTTCTTAATCTCTTCTAATGTAGTATTAAATGGTATCCCCAGGAATATTTCATAGGAATCATTTCTTATGTATTTAAACAAAGGGATTTGAATGTTTTTTTTATTATTGAAATATTGTGAATATTTATCAAGTATTGGTTGGCTAAATCTTTCTATCTTTTCCCCTTTCATCAATTTAAAATAAACATCATTAAAAAGGAGTATGGAGTCTTCTTTTTTTGAACAAGAACAGATTATTAATAAAAAAAGTACGATGACACTTATTTTCCTAATCATATTATTACTTGAAAAAATATATAATGATAAATCACTAAATCAAACAATAAAGAATTTTAAAATTGAATAAACGGGATATTTTAAAATACCCCGTTTATTTAATGAGGAATTAGTTTCCGGTTACAATTGTTTCATAAGTAACCACTAAGCCTAAGAGATTTTTGTATTTAAGATCAACTGTAGATATTTCAGTTATCCCACCTTGTTTTGCCGCTGCCATTATACTTGCATCAGCATTAAAAAATAAAACTGATAAAAATCCTGTAGCCTTGGATGTTCCAACTTTTGCTCCAACAGGATTACTTGTTGCAGTGACAGGTAAGGTTAAAGAACAAGAAGAAAAAACTAAACCCATGGTTAAACCAATGGCTAACAATCTAATAGATCTTTTAATTTTAGTCATAATAAAAAAATTGATTGAATTTCACCTACTCGTTTGGCTTTTCGGCTTCCGCCCCGTTTTTTTAAGTGGGATCTAGACTCCACTATGTTTTTATTATTTTTTATATAAAAATAGTAACTCATATACACCATGACTATCACATTTGAAAAAATGAATAGTGAGTAAAAAAGGTGATATTTATCACGATACCCAATACAATGAATAAATTAATAAGGAAGTTGTACCCGCAATCCATCTCAATTATAACCAACTTTAAAATTATCAATTATTAACATCCTTCAATCATGATTTAAACAGATTATTCAATCTCATACATCTTTTTAGATTCCACAAAACAAAATTAAGAAATCATTTTTAATTTCATATATTTTAGCCCTAAATTTTTTCATTAAGGTGCATGTATGGAAAAATCCTACTTGACTTTTTAAGAAATAAATGAATATGAGGTTTAAAAATCAAAGCGATGTTGTTGTTCTAGGAATTTAAAAATTATTATGTCAATTAAATGAATTAACTACTTTACATGTTTCAGATAATAAAAAAGGTGTCCAATAAATATTAGACACCCTTCTTAAAATTAAGTATATTTTTAATTATGCAGAAGCTTTAAAACTTTTGTTTGATGTTGTAGAAGGTTCAACTCGACCAGGATATTGTTCCAAGGCTACCTTTAAACACTCGAAAGCATTACTTAAATGTTCCTTATTAAGCACGTACGCCACCCTGAGTTCGTCTTTTCCAAGACCTTTTGTCGAATAAAACCCACCACCGGGTGCCAGCATAACCGTTTGATTTTTATAGGAGAAATCACTTAAAAGCCATTGAGCAAAATTATCGGCATCATCAATAGGGAATCTTACCATCGTGTAAAAGGCCCCTTTTGGATTGGGACAAAAAACTCCCGGAATGTTGTTTAAGGTTTTTACGGTAAAATTTCTTCTTTCCAAGTATTCATTATATACAGAAGCAAAATATTCTTTTGGAGTGTTTAATAATGCTTCTCCTGCTATTTGTCCTAAAGAGGGAGGGCTTAGACGAGCATTAGCAAATTTGGTGGCAGTTTCTATTACTTGTTTATTTCTCGTAACCAGGGCTCCAATTCTTAAACCGCATGCGCTATAACGCTTTGATACAGAATCAATAAGAACAACATTGTTTTCAATTCCTTTTAATTCAAGAGCAGAATGATGTTCTAACCCATCGTAGCAAAATTCCCTGTATACTTCATCCGAAATCAAGAAAAGGTCATATTTTTTAACAATTTCTTTAAGTTGTTGCAACTCTTCAAGAGAATATAACCATCCGGTAGGATTATTCGGATTGCTTAGCAATATTCCTTTAGTACGTGAAGTGATTATTTTTTCAAATTCTTTTATCGGGGGTAAGGCAAAAGAATTTTCTATTTTTGATGTAATAGGTTTTAAATTAATTTCCGCGGCTCCTGCAAAATTATTATAATTTGCATAAAATGGTTCGGGAACAATAATTTCTTCCCCGGGATTAAAACATGAGAGCATTGTCATTGTCAGTGCCTCGGAACCACCAGTTGTTATAAGAATATCTGTATAATCAACATCAATATTTAGGTAATTGTAATATGCTGCGAGTTTTTTTCGAAAAGATTCATTTCCCGCTGAGTGAGTATAAGCTATTACCTCAAGGGTATTATTTTTCACCGCGTCAAGCGCTACTTTTGGCGTTAAAATATCGGGCTGGCCGATGTTTAAATGATAAACGGTTATTCCTTTCTTTTTAGCTTCTTCAGCGAATGGAACCAATTTTCGTATGGCTGATTTTGGAATTGATTCCCCTCTTTGCGAAATGTTTGGCATACAAAATGATTTTTAAAATTATACAACTGTACCTTATCCTATTTTATTGGATCAAGAAAACCTTATAAAAAAATATTTTTAGAATAGATTACTCCGCCGCTGCTTGGTCAACAACTTTTCCCTTTATTCTTAAAATAACCGGTGAGTTGATGGCATTGGAATGGACAGTGACAGATTTTGAAAAATTTCCTATTATATTGGAATTGTACTTAACTTTAATACTACCTGTTTTTCTCTTTTTTATGGGTTCTTTAGTCCATGAAGGTACAGTACATCCACAAGATGATTTAACATTTTCTAGGGTAAGTGGAATTTTACCTGTATTGGTAAAAATAAATTCATGTGATGCATCACTTCCCTTGGAAATTGTTCCAAAGTCAAAGGTAATTTCTTCGAATGTTATTTCAGCTTTTTTTTTATTGTTGTTTTCCTTATTGGATTGGCAACGCCCAAATGCGATAAATACAGTCAATATTAAAAATGTAATAACCGTGTGTTTCATGTTTCTTACTCTTTTTCTCTTATTACTAATACTTACAAAAATAGTTTAAAAAAAGCAAAAATTGAATCTTTTTGGTAAGAATTTTATTCCTAGTAAGCCCTTATATTTAAAGAAATTAAAAATTATCCTTATAAAACTTTTAAGATAATTTAAATACATGATTTGTTTATGGTGGACATTGGAAAAAAATAAGATAAAATTATAGTAATAAATTTTATACTTTTGCAAATTCATATGTAAATAAAAACTTAAAAGAAGATGGATATTCCTGCCAAATATGATCCCATGGTTGTTGAAGAAAAGTGGTACAAAAAATGGATGGATAAAGGTTTTTTTCATTCCGAACCGGATGAACGTGAATCTTACACGATAGTTATTCCACCGCCCAATGTCACTGGTGTTTTGCACATGGGTCACATGCTGAACAATACCATACAAGATATATTGGTCCGTCGTGCTAGGATGCAGGGGAAAAATGTTTGTTGGGTTCCGGGAACAGACCACGCTTCCATTGCCACTGAAGCACGTGTGGTGGCTAAATTAAAAGCCGAGGGCATTGAAAAATCTTCGCTCTCCAGGGAAGAATTCTTAGAACATGCTTGGGAATGGAAAGAAAAACATGGGGGTATAATTTTAGAACAATTAAAAAAATTAGGAGCATCTTGTGATTGGGACCGTACTAAATTCACCATGGATGATGATATGTCCGAAAGCGTGATAAAAGTATTTGTTGATTTATTTAATAAAGGAAAAATTTACCGGGGCATCCGGATGGTTAACTGGGATCCTAAAGCCAAAACGGCGGTTTCTGACGAAGAAGTATTTTACAAGGAGGTGAAATCAAAATTATACCATGTTAAATACAAGATTGTTGGTGAAGAGGGGCATATACTTGTTGCAACCACAAGACCCGAAACAATACTCGGGGATACAGCCGTTTGTATAAATCCAAATGATAAACGATACCAACATCTTAAGGGGAAAAAAGTGATTGTTCCCTTGGTAAACCGCGAAGTGCCTATTATTGAAGATGATTACGTTGACATGGAATTTGGAACGGGATGTTTAAAAATTACACCGGCACATGATATTGCTGACTATGAAATAGGATTGCGGCATAATTTAGAGGTGATTGATATATTTAATGATGATGGAACTTTAAACAAGAAAGCACAACTTTTCGTGGGAATTGATAGGTTTGTTGCTCGTGATCTCGCGGAAAAGCAGATGGAAAAAGATGGAGTGTTGTTTAAAACAGAAGATTATAATAATAAAGTGGGTTATTCTGAACGCACTGATGAAGTAATAGAGCCTAAATTATCGGTTCAATGGTTTTTGAAAATGAAAGAACTAGCCCAGCCTGCCCTGGAGAACGTGATGAATGACAATATCAGCCTTGTCCCGGCTAAATTTAAAAACACCTATAAGCATTGGATGGAAAATGTCAAGGACTGGTGCATTTCGAGGCAGTTGTGGTGGGGCCAAAGAATACCGGCTTATTACCTGCCTGATGGGCAATTTGTTGTTGCAACAAATCCCGAAGAGGCTCTTAAATTGGCCATCGAAAAAACTCGTAATCAAAATCTTTCCATGGAGGATCTAAAACAAGATGAGGATGTACTTGATACGTGGTTTTCCTCATGGCTATGGCCCATTTCAGTATTTGATGGAATCAGGAATCCTGCAAATAAAGACATAAAATATTATTATCCTACCAATGATCTAGTGACTGCTCCCGAAATATTGTTTTTTTGGGTAGCCAGGATGATTATAGCTGGATACGAATACCAAGGGGAAAAACCTTTCGAAAATGTTTATTTAACCGGGATTGTCCGTGACAAAACACGGAGAAAAATGTCAAAGTCATTGGGGAATTCGCCAGATCCACTCGAGTTAATACAAAAATATAGTGCTGATGGTGTGCGTGTAGGTATGTTATTATGTTCACCCGCCGGCAATGATCTATTGTTTGATGAGAATTTAACCGAGCAGGGACGTAATTTCGCCAATAAAATATGGAATGCTTTCCGGTTGGTCAAATCATGGCAATTAGATGATTCGATTCCACAACCAGGTGCGGCTAAGGAAGGTATATCATGGTTTCAAGAAAAGTTGAATTTCACCGGGAAGCAAGTGGAAGAACAATTTCAATCTTACAGGATTTCCGATGCTCTCATGTTGGTGTATAGGCTATTTTGGGATGATTTTTCATCCTGGTATCTCGAGATTATTAAACCAGCCTATAAGGAACCCATTGACAAAATCACCTATGATTCAACAATAGGCTTTTTTGAAAATTTATTAAAATTACTGCATCCATTCATGCCTTTTATCACTGAAGAAATTTGGCATTACATCAAGGAACGAGACCCGGATGATTGTTTAATTGTATCATCTTTATTGCCAATAGAAAATACTGATGAAGAATCCATTAATGCATTCGAGATTATTAAAGATATTGTTAGTTCCATTCGAACCATACGGAAAGATAGGAATATATCTCCAAGAGAGCCTTTAGAATTGCAAGTTAATGAGAAAATGAAATTTAAAAATCCATTTATTAAAAGCTTGGAAAAGATGGCCGGATTATCAGGAATTTCTTATGTTTCAGGACAACCTGAAGTTGGTATATCCTTTATAGTAAGGACATTCGAATTTTTTATTCCATTGGAAGAAAAAATTGATGTGGAAGAAGAACGGGCTAAGTTGCAGAAGGAATTGGAATATAACAGGGGATTTCTGAATACTATCATGAAAAAGCTTGATAATGAAAATTTCATGAAGAATGCACCGGAAAAGGTGGTTGAAATCGAAAGAAAAAAAGAGTCAGATGCCCGGGCTAAAATCAAAACCTTGGAAGATAGAATTTCAAGCTTGACTTAATGATGAGGGATAAAACATAGAATAATAATAAGATTTATCGCAACCTTTTTGAAATGATTACCGGGCAGGTAAAAACTTATAATAAAGTTAATGTATATTAGCTAAATTGGCAACCATCAATAAATGTAGAAAAGATATTTTAATAAGTTTGGTTTAACAATAGCTCAATACAAAACCGGGAAATTATTATTTAGACCACTTCATTGCCATTGTCTCTAAAAAGAAGATAAACAATGAACCAATGATGAATTGAAACGGTTATTCAAATATAAGTATAAAAGAAAAACACCTTTTGTTTCAGTTTAAATATTTCAATATTTTATATGAATTATATTGATTCTCAAGTAACAGTAATTGAAAAACTACGTAAGGAGGGTTACCAATCTGATTTTTTACGCCAAGATAATGGGTTGAAATCTTTATCAACAGGGAACATCTATCAACCCGCGGATATGGTAATAAAAGCTACATACAGGTTCGAGGGAGAAAGTAACCCTTCTGATATGTCGATATTGTATGCCGTGGAATGCAATAAAGGAGAAAAAGGTCTTATAAGTGATTCTTATGGTGCAGATATGGATTGGGAACTTGAGGAATTTATTAGGAAAATTCCCCGGGAAAAATCCTAATTAATAAGGGAAATAATTGATACGCTTAAATAAATTTTCTCTTGATTATTTCCATGAATTTTTGGGCTGCCTCAGATTCCATGTCCCATTGGTAATTCGAATCAATAAATTGGAAAGCATTTTCCAGGGATTCCGCTGTGTTTAAAAAATTAATGGCCTCTTCATATTTACCTTTATTGCTATTAAATAGCTCCTTTTGAAACAGAAATTTGTCGTTTATTCCAATAGCCGAAAATAAATCATTTATTTTTTTCGATTTTAACCGGGTAGAGATATCTGATTGTTTATTTCTTTTTAGTGATTCATTTATAGAGTTGGTCCTGGAGATTAGTTTTTCACCCAAGGTACTAGATTTATGTTTATTAGAATTTTCATTCATAGTTTGATTTGATAAAATTTGAGTTTCCGACTTCTCATCTGTTTTTTTTGGGAGAGGAAAATTGTGATCTGCTTCATCTTCCTGCTCAGGCTTGATGTCACTAGGAAGCTCATTATCAATACAATTTTGTTCAATTTTTTCCTGGCCGTCATCCATAATATCATTGGGTTGTTCTTTTTCATGAGGAAGTCCAGGTATACTCATCGATTTTTTCATGTACAGGAACAAGTCATACATTTCTCGTAGTTTTTCCATGGCAAGATCTATTTCAATTTGAGAAACATACTCCTTTACTTCCATTTCCTTGATTAGAACTTCTATTTCTTTTACTTGGTACTTAATATCTTCAAAAGTATTTTTAAAATGCATTATTCCATGTATTTATAAATTCTCAATAATTCATTTTCAAAAAAGACAAGGAAAAATAATATGAATTCCATGCCATGGATGAAATAAAAATTGGTATATTTCGATATAAAAGTAACGATAAATTTCCGAATCTCTTACCGGAAATTTACTGGAAAAGCTTCAAAAAAACTATGTATCGACTAATAATATGAACGGGTACACGATTGATCATATCGGGAAGATTATAAATGCCCGGCTGATAGGTAAAGATTTTTCTCCCATAGTTTCTAATTTACTTGTAGATAGCCGTTCTGTTATTCCTCCTGGTACATCCTTATTTTTTGCCATTCCCGGTAAGAGGCATGATGGACACCAGTATCTTCAAGAGGTATACAGGAAGGGCATTAAACATTTTGTTGTAAATCAAGTTCCTCATGATTTTGAAGAGATGGAGGATGCTGTATTTTTGGTAGTTCCTAGGGTTGTCCAGGCACTTCAAAAACTGGCAGCCTATCATCGTGAACAGCATGATATACCTGTAATTGGTATTACCGGGAGTAATGGGAAAACCATTATCAAGGAGTGGCTGTTCCAAGTTTTAAATCCTGAGAAGGAAATCACCCGAAGCCCCAGGAGCTATAATTCCCAGGTAGGTGTACCCTTATCTGTTTGGCAAATTTCTTCCAAATCTGACATGGCCATTTTTGAAGCTGGTATTTCTCAGCCTGGTGAAATGGGAAACCTTGGAGAAATAATACAACCTAGTATTGGAATTTTCACCAACATAGGACAGGCGCACCAAGAAAATTTTATTGATCTTAAAGAAAAAATAGACGAGAAATTTCTTCTTTTCAACAAATGTAAAACCCTAATATATTGCAAGGATCATGAATTAATTCATGATAAGGTAATGAGTTCGGGCATACAAAAATATGCATGGTCAAATAAAGGAGAGGCCGATGTTGTAGTTGTGTCGAAGCAAGTATTCCAGGGGGAAACAAGGGTGGATATTCAAACCACCCATAAAAAATTTTCAATAACAATACCTTTTACAGATAAAGCATCTTTTGAAAATGCCATGCATGTCCTAACCTTGATGTGTTACCTGGATTATCCAGTTGATGTTATCGTTAACAGGATGAAAATGTTGGTGCAGGTTGCGATGCGATTAGAAATAAAGAGGGGAATTAACAAATGTACTATTATAAATGACACCTATAATTCAGACCCGGCATCCCTGGATATTGCCTTGAATTTTTTAAATCAACAGAACCACCAGGAGAAAAAATCAATTATATTGTCTGATATTCTTCAAACTGGGCAATATCTTGGTGATTTATATAAAGATGTTGCAAAAAAAATAACAAGGGTGAAGTCAGGCCGTTTTATTGGAATTGGCCCTGATATTGGCAAGTATAAAAATTTGTTTGACCAGGAAGATCTCTTTTTTGAAACAACGGATGATTTTTTATCAAAGTTTCCATTACATGTTTTAAAAAACGAAACTATTTTATTGAAAGGAGCAAGAAATTTCCAGTTCGAGAAAATATCGAGGAGGTTGGAACAAAAAATGCACAAGACCGTGCTGGAAATAGATCTGAATGCCCTCATCCATAACCTTAATTTTTTTCGTTCATTATTGAACCCGGGGACTAAAATAATGGTTATGGTAAAAGCCTTGGCTTATGGCAGCGGGATGAATGAAATAGCCAGTTTATTGCAACATCAGCGGGTTGATTATTTAGGTGTAGCATTTGCAGATGAAGGAACAGAATTGAGACAGGCAGGGGTTAGTCTTCCCATCATAGTCATGAGTCCTAGCGAGGATAGCCTGGATCAAATTATCGAGTATAATCTTGAACCAGAAATTTATAATATTAGGATACTTCACGAATTCAATAAAGTATTATTAAGAAATAACGCGGTACAATACCCGGTTCATTTAAAACTTGATACAGGAATGCACCGATTGGGTTTTGATGAAGGGCAAATGGAAATGCTGATAAGAAAACTTTCAGAATGTCAATCTATTAAAGTAAAAACCATATTTACCCATTTAGCCGCGGCGGATGAGAAAGTACATGATGAATTCACCCACCTGCAGGCATCAAGGTTTAAAAAAATGAGTCAAAGGTTGATGAATGCAGGATTCAGTGCCCAGGGTCATATTTTAAATTCATCCGGGATAGAGCGTTTTGCACAATACCAGTACGATATGGTTCGGCTAGGTATTGGTTTATATGGAGTTGGAAATAATTATCAAGGAAAACTCCAGCAGGTGAGTACATTGAAAACATGCATAACCCAAATTAAAACAGTTCCGGCTAATGATACAATTGGGTATGGGAGAAATGGAAAAGCAAGTACTGAGACTAAAATAGCCACTATTCCTATTGGATATGCAGACGGAATTAATAGAAAACTGAGCAATGGACATGGAAAATTCCTGGTAAATGGTAAATTTGCACCTGTAATAGGAAATATCTGCATGGACATGTGTATGCTTGATATTACCCATATTGATACCGAGGAAGGGGACGAAGTAATAGTGTTTGGCAGGGAAAAAACCATTTCTGATTTGGCAAACGAACTAGGTACGATCCCTTACGAAATACTTACCAGCATTTCTGGAAGAGTGAAAAGAATATATTACCAAGAATAATTATGCCGAAATTATCAGTCGTCATCATCACGTACAACGAAGAAAAAAATATTGGACGCTGCCTTGCCTCATTGGAAGGCATAGCCGATGAAATTGTTGTATTGGATTCTTTTTCCACGGATAATACTGAATATATATGTAAAAGTTATGGGGCTAAATTTGTTCAGCATAAATTCGATGGACATATTCAACAAAAAAATAGGGCTATTTCACATGCTTCTTACCCACACGTTTTATCATTGGATGCCGATGAAGAACTATCGGCAAAATTGAAAAATTCCATATTACAAGTAAAAAATAATTGGAAATATGATGGGTATTACTTTAATAGGTTAACTAATTACTGTGGGAAATGGATTCGACATACCAGTTGGTATCCGGCTCGTAAATTAAGATTATGGGATAGTAGAAAAGGCTCTTGGGGCGGTATTAATCCACATGATAAATTCATCATGCAAAAAGGAGCTTCTACTTATTTCCTTAAAGGAGATTTGTTGCATTACTCCTACTATAGTATTAATGAGCATATAAACCAGGTAAACAAGTTTTCAGAGATAACGGCCAAAGCTTATTTTGAGAAGGGAATTCGCCCCGGTTATTTTAAAATTCTTTTTAATCCCTTATGGCGGTTCATAAGGGACTTCTTTTTCAGGGCAGGAGTTTTAGATGGTTTTTACGGCATGGTCATTTGTGTTAATTCGGCTCATGAAACATTTTTAAAATATGTTAAATTAAGACAACTGGTAAAGAACGAAAAGAAAAAGAATTATAAATTATGCTTTTTTAATACGGCAACCACTTGGGGTGGGGGGGAGAAATGGCATTTTGATGTTGCCACCCGATTGATAACTAAAGGTCACGAAGTATTTATTTACACACATCCTAAAAGTGAATTAAGGAGGAAAGTCAAGGAATATAAAATTCCCATTCGCCTTACCAGGGTTTCCAATTTAAGTTTTCTGAATGTTTTCAAGATTATTGAAATTGCATTGGTTCTAAAAAAGGAAGAAGTAAAAACAATAATAATAAATTTATCAGCTGATTTTAAAGTCGCTGGTTTAGCGGCTAAATTGGTGGGTATACCTAATATTATATACAGGAGAGGAAGCGCAATACCCATTAGGGATACCCGGCTTAACAGGTTTCTTTTCCAAGAAGTGGCAACAAAAATTATTGTTAACTCTAAAGAAACAAAGAGAACGATTTATTGTAACAATAGTGAAATGGTTCCCGGGGATAAAATCAAGTTAATATACAACGGGTTGGATTTGGAAATGTTTAATGGTAATCATTCTAATTCGCATTATTATAAGCCCGAGAACGGGGAAGTAATTATTGGAAATGCCGCACGTTTTTCCGAGGAGAAAGGTCATCCCTATCTTTTTGACCTGGCATATGCTTTAAAAAATGACGATATTAATTTTAAATTATTATTGGCTGGAACCGGTAAACTTGAAATGAAATATAAGAAGCAAGTTGAATCAATGCAAATAGATGATAAGGTTGAATTTCTTGGATTTATTGAAGATATTAAATTGTTTAATGAAAATATAGACATCTTTGTTTTAACAAGCGAATGGGAAGGTTTCGGGTATGTTATGGTTGAAGCTATGGCAGCCGGGAAACCTGTTGTGGCATTTGATATTCGAAGTAGTGCCGAGATAGTCGAGAATGGAAAAACAGGTTACCTGGTAAAAAAGGGAGATATAAACGAACTTGTATTAAGGGTAAAAGAATTAATAAGAAATAAGGGGCTACGTGATAAATTCGGGCAGGAAGGGAAAATCAGGGTAGAAAAATATTTTAATATTAACAAAACATTAATCCAGTTTGAAGATCTTTTAAAAATGCGTTAGTTAATTCATTTTAAATATAAAATTTTCAAATTAAGTAAGTTATCCCCAATTTTGGAATTAACCATTTTTTTTCTATTAATTTGCTAGATTCTTTAAACTTTACCGGTGAATTTTGCATTATGTTTATAGTAATAATAATATTCATATGACAATAAAAGCAATTCTTCAATTTAAATTTCACCTATATGTTGTTGTGGGTTTTATCTATATTTTACTTACAGGATGTGAATCCCGGGAGAGAAAAAATATAAATAGGGAAACATCTTTTGAACAATATCCTGTTTCACGTTTGGCAATGAGTCGGTTAAGCTTACCAGCCCCGGGAATTGATTCAAGTAACAAAGTTCCAATTAAAATATACAAGGACAAGAAAATATTTGAAATTTCTATTGGCCCCGTTGATATTCCCTCTCAAACGCCTCATATGTTACTGCCTGTTTCAGTAACTGCTCTTCCCTTTGATTTGTTTATTAAGGGTTTTGAGTGGTCTGTTACGGATGAAAATGGAAAGGAACTGCCATCTAAAATATTGCATCATTTTAATATTATTGATCCTAATAAGCGGGAACTATTTTACCCCATAGCACGGCGTCTATTTGCCGCGGGAAGGGAAACACCCAGTGCTTCCCTGCCACCGATGATTGGGGTTCCCATGGAGGCTGATCAACCTTTGTTGCTCATTAGCATGTTCCAGAATGTGAGTGATACCCTTTACGAAAATATATACTTTAATGCCAGGTTTACTTATATTCCGGGAGATCGTTTAATTGATCCCATAGAAGTATATCCATTTTACCTAGATGTGGCTGGACCGATACCACCAAGAGATTTTGAAGTTCCTCCAGGGTCATCTATTCATTCGGATTTTGCCCAGCCTATTGTCAATGGGAGAATCATGGGGATAAGCGGTCATCTTCATGATTATGGCGAAAAGTTAATGGTCATTGATACTACCATGAACAAAATAATTTGGCAAGCAAAACCCATTGAAGATCAAGATAAAGAAGGTTATATTCTTTCTATGCCTAAGGATAAATACATATTGCCTTGGCGCAAAAGAGTTAATAAAGGGCATGTTTATCGTGTTGTTGCCCAATATAAAAACCATCTCGATCATCCTTCCCCGGAAATGGGAATGGGAGCTGTTGGAGGAATATTTCGTGCCTCCCCCGATACAAATTGGTATAAACCAGATTATAATGATTCTATCTACATTGATGATATGGTTATGACCCTTGGGGCTCCTAAAGTGCACCATTGGAGGGAATTAACACCGGATGAAATGAGATCTCACCTTGGGATTAAGGTCTCTGACGCTTTACCTAAATGATTTGGTTATACTTCTTCATCTAAATATTTAAACAAGGTTTTAATAAGATTTTCTGCTCCCTCGGCTACTTGAACAATAGAGGCATCAAGCATGTAACATGGGGTGGTAAATAATAAATTTTCCCTGTCAATTATCACGTGCCCGTGGTTTGCATTTTCATGTTTAGCATTCAACCTTGCTATATCCGCTGCTGTATCCTTATCACTGCCTATGGTTACATGAGCATTTTCAATTACCTTGGCCAATATCACGGGCGAAATACACATGCCCCCTATAGGTTTCTTTTTTTCATGCATCATGGCAATGACATTTGCAACTTCGGGGTTAACATGCATGCCAGGCCCTTCAAATGCATATGTAGATAAATTTTTCGCTGCACCAAACCCACCAGGAAAAACAAGTGCATCATAATCATCGGAGCTGAAAAAAGAAAGAGGTTTAATTTTTCCTCTTGCTATTCTCGCAGATTCAACCAAGACGTTTCTTGTTTCCTCCATGATGTCACCCGTTAAATGGTTGATGACATGTTTTTGATTTATATCGGGAGCAAATATATCATAATTTCCCCCATTTTTCATAATAGCATATAAGGCTAATGTGGCTTCATGTATTTCTGAACCATCAAATACACCGCAACCAGAAAGAATAACAGCTATTTTTTTCTTATTGTCCATTTTTCAAAAATTTTACTACATAAACAAAAATAAGAAAACAATTGTTCTTATTAATAATTATGAAAAAAAAAAGAATCTTTTTAGCCATTAAAGTTCCTTATCTGAAAGAGTTGGATATTATTTT
>CAZOSQ010000015.1:0-19832 GCA_964582245.1 uncultured Bacteroidales bacterium
AAAAAAAACTTTCTCTTCATGAACTACATGTTGTTCCAGGTAAATAATGTTTCCAATATTATTATCCAGGAATTCAGTAACTTTTTCCACAATTCCTTTTTGATCGGGACAATGCATTAATATAATTGCTGTATTCTTTCTACAATTAGCGTTAGCTTTCATTCCTTTTATTTTATTTAATGCTCTAAAATACTATGGTTATTATAAAACACCTTTTGTTGATGGCAAATCATTGCTGAACACATCTCTTTTTGCAGCCATTTTTATTGCTTTGGCAAAACCTTTGAAAATAGCTTCAATTTTATGATGTTCATTCTGGCCTTCGGCCTTTATATTTAAATTGCAGCGTGCTGCATCAGAAAATGATTTAAAAAAATGAAAAAATAATTCAGTAGGCACATCTCCTACTTTTTCCCTTGTAAATCGGGCATCCCATACCAACCATGACCTCCCACTAAAATCTATAGCCACTTGTGCCATACTATCATCCATTGGCAACACGAACCCATACCGTTCAATTCCTCTTTTATTTCCCAAGGCTTTGTGAATAGCTTCACCAAGAACTAGGGCTGTGTCTTCTACTGTATGATGTTCATCTACTTGTAGGTCGCCTTTAACCTCGATCTTAATATTAATACCTCCATGCTTGCCTATCTGCTCCAACATGTGGTCGAAAAATCCCAATCCCGTGTTTATTTCTGTATTGCCCGTACCATCCAAATCTATTTCTACTTTAATTTCAGTTTCCCTGGTTTTCCTGGAAACTATGGCCGTTCTTTCTTCCAATCTTAAATGCTCGAATATTTTATTCCAATCACTGGTTATTAATTTGCAGTGTTCTTGCAAATCTTTTTTATCAATTTCATTCCATAAACCGGTGCAACCGTATAAAATTCCTTTGGCACCCAAATTTTTAGCTAATTCAATATCTGTTATCCTATCGCCAATTACGTAAGAATTTGCCAAATCATAACGACCATCTTCCAAGTATCGTGTTAGCAAACCTGTTTTGGGTTTCCGGGTCGGTGCATTGTCACCGGGTAAAGATTTATCGATTAAAACATCGTCAAATTCAATACCTTCATTTTTAAAAGTTTTTATAATTTTATCCTGTACCAACTGGTATGCTTCCTCGGGATAGGCGTTGGTTCCAAGACCATCTTGGTTGGATACAATTACAAGTTTATAATCTAAAAATTTTTTCACCAGGTACAGGTTCCTGAAAACACCCGGTAAAAACTCGAGTTTCTCCAGGTTATCAATCTGTTCGTCGGGTGGTTCATTAATTAAAGTACCATCCCTATCTAAAAATATTACTTTTTCCATTCGTGAACAATTTGTTTTGAATTATTGATCCCCAAAAATCCATGACTGCATGTTTTATAATTCTCATCCCAATATTAATTTTACCTTGGCCAAAAAACCGGGATTCATTCCCTCCTAGTTTAATTTGTAGATCTTGTTTTTTATATATCCAAACTAAAAATTGTGGTTGCCCCTCGAAAAAAATTCTTTTATACTTTCTCGGCAACAAATATAATGATCTGCCATTAAATTTCACCATTATATTTCCCTAATGCTTCCATCAACAAGTCATTTTCCCCGGGCGTTCCAACAGTGACCCTAAGTGCTCCTTGGCATAAATGTACTTTCGATCGATCTCGAACTATAATTTTTTCTCCCAGCAAATAATTGTATAATTTTAAAGGGTCATCTACTTTCACGAGCAAAAAATTGGCATCCGAGGGAAATATTTGTTTCACAAAATCAAATTTTTCCAATTTTTTACTTAATTTTTCTCTTTCATTCTTGACTAGGGATACCCATTCTTCAATTTTATCAGCCTCATTTAAATATTCCAGGGCCTTTTGCTGGGTTATAACATTAACGTTGTATGGATATTTCACCTTGTTCATATAGTTTATGATATCTCGGTTTGAAAGGGCCATCCCAAGCCGAATACCTGCCAATCCCCATGCTTTGCTAAAGGTTTGGAGAATAACCAAGTTGTTAAATTCAGTAATTAATGGAAGAAGGGAAGCTTGCCCGGAAAAATCGATATATGCCTCATCGACAACCACGATACCCTTGAATTTTTCAAGAACAATCTTAATAACATTATTATTCAATGAATTTGCCGTTGGATTATTGGGCGAACATAAAAAGAGTATTTTACTTTGATCATCAATAGCATTCATGATCTGATTCAAATCAAGCTGGTATTCTTGGGTCAAAGTTACTTTCCTGAATTCAATGTCATTAATTGAAGCACAAACTTCGTACATGCCATAAGATGGATCAATAGATAAGATATTATCCAAACCCGGACGACAAAAAATTCTTATTAACAAATCTATGGCCTCATCGCTACCATTTCCAAGGAAAATATTTTCAACTTCAATATGCTTTATCCCCGCAATCCGCTTTTTCAAATCTACTTGCAATGGATCGGGATAACGGTTATACGAAGTATTAAACGGATTCTCATTAGCATCCAAGAAAACCCCTTCTTTATCCTTATACTCATCCCTGGCGGACGAATAAGGTTTTAAGTTTCTTATGTTTTCGCGTACAAGTTTATTTATATCCATAATATCACTTGCTAATCTTGTTAAGGCGCAAGGTAACAGCATTTTTATGAGCCTGCAAATCTTCTGCCCCTGCCATTATTTCCACGGCTCGCCCTATGTTTTTCAATCCTTCTTCATTTATTTCTTGGAAAGTGATCTTTTTCACGTAATCATCAAGATTCACCCCATTATACATTTTAGCATATCCATTGGTAGGCAATGTATGATTAGTGCCCGAAACATAATCCCCCGCGCTTTCCGGGGTTAAGTGTCCCAAAAATACTGAACCGGCATTAATTATTTTATCAGCAATTTTCATGTAATCACTAGTGGAAATAATAAGGTGTTCAGGGGCATATTCATTAATAATATCTATAATTTCCTCCATTTCTTGCATTAAGATAATCTTGCTATTTTTTAAAGATTCCCTGGTAAAATCTTTCCGGGGTAACTGTTCCAATTGCAAAATCACTTCATCCCGCACTTTATCAATTAACTCCTTGTTTGAAGTAATAAGAATAACCTGGCTATCTTTTCCATGTTCAGCCTGGGATAATAAGTCGGATGCAACAAAAGCAGGATCGCTTGTATCATCTGCTATAATAGCTACCTCTGATGGCCCGGCAGGCATATCAATTGCCACATCCTCCCTACTAACCAATTGCTTAGCGGCTGTAACATATTGATTCCCGGGTCCAAATATTTTGTAAACCTTGGGTACGGTTTCCGTTCCAAATGCCATGGCACCTATAGCTTGTACCCCACCTATTTTAAAAATTTTATCGACACCAGTAATTGAGGCGGCATATAAAATGGCTGGATGGATTTTCCCGTCATTTCCCGGGGGTGAACACAAAATAATTTCTCTACACCCGGCTATTTTTGCAGGTACAGCAAGCATTAAAACAGTGGAGAATAAGGGAGCTGTCCCTCCCGGTATATAAAGCCCGACCTTTTCAATGGCTACACTTTTTTGCCAACAAAAAACCCCGGGGCTGGTTTCTATTCTCTGGGAAAGATTTATTTGTTTTTCATGAAACTTCTTGATATTGTCTTGAGCTAAAAGTATAGCATCCTTTAATTCCCCAGGCACCAAAAAAGCTGATTCGTCTATTTCATCCTTCGTCACTTGTACATTATCCAACTCCACCCCATCAAATTGGCTTGTATATCTCATAACAGCTCCATCACCTGATGATTTTATTTCTGCCAGGATTGATTTTACAGTTTCGTCAAGGTCGCCTGTTTCAAAAACTGGTCGTTTTAAAATCTCTTTCCATTCTTCACGTCCGGGATATTCAATTAATTGCATCGTTATAAATTTAAAAAATCATTTTCTCAATAGGTATCACGAGAATACCTTCTGCCCCAAAACCTTTTAGTTTTTCTATTACATCCCAAAAATCCTCATCATTAATCACCGAATGAATAGAACTCCATCCTTCCTTTGCCAGTGGCAAAACTGTAGGGCTCTTCATACCGGGTAAAATATCCGCGATAGCTTGAACATTCTCGGTAGGAGCATTCATAAGAATATATTTATGTTTCTTAGAACGTTGTACTGAATCTATTCTAAAAATTAATTTGTCTAATATTTCCTGTTTCTCACTTGTGATGTTCCTATTAGCCACAATTATAGCCTCAGACTTAATTACTACCTCAACTTCCTTTAACCCGTTACTTATCAAGGTGCTTCCCGTGCTGACTATATCGCATATGGCATCTGCCAACCCAATGCTTGGAGCTATCTCGACCGATCCACTGATCACGTGAATTTCAGCATCAATTTTATTGTCTTCCAAGAAACCCTCGAGTATTTTGGGGTAACTGGTGGCTATTTTTTTCCCTTCAAAATATTTGGGACCTTCATATTCAATAATTTTAGAAATGGCAAGTGACAAACGACATTTACCAAATCCCAACCTTTTCTCGATCTTTAAACCGGGTTGTTTTTCCATCACAACATTCTCCCCTACTATTCCAATATCCACAACCCCGTCAAAAACATATTGAGGAATATCATCATCTCTCAAGAAAAGTAGCTCAACCGGGAAATTTGAAGATGTTGATACCAATTTTCTATCACCATTGTTAAAGTAAATCCCGCATTCTGTTAGTATACCAATTGATTTTTCGCTTAATCTACCTGATTTTTGAATGCCTATTTTCAAATTTTTCATTAATAATTATTTTATCATATGACTAAAACAAAAAAAAAAGGCTTGCAAATATGCAAACCTTTTGTATTATGTGTTTACAATTTACATGCTCCAGTTAAACCTTCTTATGATGAATGAATCTTCTTGACATACCTGTTCTATTTTTATTTTGCAAATATACTTTTATTTTCAGTTTATCACCAATTTTTTTTTAAAGTTTTTCCTTATTCTTCATCATATAACCTACTGCCTTGTCAATGATAAAGCGTCTTGGCGTTTCAGCCACTACGCCAGGTTGAAGGTTAATCCGATGTTCTTTAATACATGTGACACGTCACTACTACGAAATAAAAATTTTAATTGTGGATCAAATTCACCATGATTCCTAAATAATTGCAAAGGCAAAAATTACTTTCAGAAACATAACCTGGTTATAAACCATCTTCATGTGTAGAACAGCATCTACAGAAATAACAAGTGTGAATCCTATTCCCCAATAAAAATCAGGTAAAGAAGCTGCTCCATTTTAAAGGTCAATACATTGATTTAATGAGTCCTAAACCCAAAACGCCTTGTGCATTATGAAGGTGGCACAAACTTTGGCTACAAAAAAAAATTACAATACGAAGAAGAAGATAAAATGAGGAAAATGATTTACGAAATTCATATAATATCTCGATAAAAATGAAGAAAAAAATACTAATTACCGGTGGAGCCGGTTTCATAGGTTCTCATCTCGCTGACGAACTTTTACTTAATGGATACGATGTAAGAATATTGGACAACTTATCCGAACAAGTACATGGCCCCGAAAAAAAACGTCCCGAGTATTTGGATCCAAATGCTGAATTAATCATCGGTGATGTCCGAAACGAAAAAGATGTGCGCACTGCCATGAAAGGAGTGGACGTGGTATACCATCTTGCAGCCAAGGTAGGTGTTGGACAAAGCATGTACCAGATACATGATTACACCGACGTAAATAATCTTGGAACGGCAACTTTGCTTCAAGTGATGCTGGATTTCCCTATTGAAAGATTAATTGTTGCTTCTAGCATGAGCATTTACGGGGAAGGTTTATACCAAGATATCCATAACAATGTTGTACCCGGCTATGAAAGGGGGATTGACCAATTAAAAAAGGGAGAATGGGAGTTAAAAGATTCACAAGGAAATAACTTGAAACCAATAGCGACCCATGAAAATAAAACACCCGTTTTATCTTCCGTATATGCATTATCAAAATATGACCAGGAACGTCTTTGCATGATTAGCGGGAGAGCATATAATATTCCCACGGTAGCCCTTCGATTCTTCAATGTGTATGGAACAAGACAAGCATTATCCAATCCTTATACAGGAGTGTTAGCCATTTTTGCATCAAGGTACCTCAATGATAACCCTCCCTTAATATATGAGGATGGAAACCAATTGAGAGATTTTATTAGTGTAAAAGATGTTGCTTCTGCTTGCCGATTAGCCCTTGAAATTCCTGGTGCGAAAGATAATATTTTTAATATAGGAAGTGGAAATTCCTATTCGATCAATGAATTGGCCAAAAGACTTTCAACGGTTATGGGAAAAGAACACCTACCCCCGCAAATCACGGGTAAATATAGGCAAGGAGACATAAGACATTGTTTTGCCGATATAGAGAGGGCGAAAAACATACTACGTTTTGAACCCCAAATAAAGATTGAGGATGGGTTAAAAGAATTAGCCCAATGGCTAGAATATCAAATAGCCGTGGATAAGGTGGATGAGGCAAGTAAAGAATTGGCAAGCCGAGGTCTAGCGGTATAAAAAAATCAAGCATACCCGGTGGTTTAGAAACGATCTTTTTTCAAACAGGAAAATATTGTAAACCATCAATTTATTTTAATGAAGATAAAAACTTGAAAAAGTTGAATACCGGGATGATTTAAAACTGAGACTGCCGCTGGAAAAGCGGAATTGATATTAAACAATTATTTATAAAAATGAAGAAAACAAAAATATCGAGAAATTTTATGAATGGTAAAAATGTCTCACCGGATCTTTCTTTTAAAAAATATTCAAATAAACCCGGCATCCTGGAATGGTTTCACATGAATGATAAGGATCATGTTGAAAAAACCATTAAGGATATAAAAAAACTTGGAATTAAAGAACTTAGAACAGGATTATCATGGGCAGATTTCCACACTCCCGAGGGTGAAAAATGGTATGATTGGTTAATCCCTTACCTGGGGCAGCATGTAAAGATTTTGCCTTGCATATTATACACCCCGCCTTCCATAGGGGTTGAACCCAAAACTTCTTCTCCCCCGCGTGACCAGAAGATGTATGCTGATTTTGTTGATTTGGTAATAAACAAGTATGGCGAATATTTTGATTATATCGAACTTTGGAATGAACCGAACAATTTGTCCGAGTATGACTTCACGTTAGATAATGGATGGTCTACTTTCACGGATATGATAATAAAGGCTTCTTATTGGGCCAAACATTTAGGTAAAAAAACAGTTCTCGGGGGTATGAGTCCTATTGATCCTAACTGGCTGAATGCTGTGGCAGAAAAAGGAATCCTTGAGTATATAGATGTGGTGGGTATTCATGGATTTCCCAACGTGTTTGATAATCATTGGTTTGGCTGGCAAAAAGAAATTGAAAAAATACAAGAAGTTCTCTCCAAGATTAATTCCCAGGCCAAAATATGGATTACTGAAACCGGGTTTTCAACCTGGCAACATGATGAACAACATCAATTAAGGGAATTTATTCATGCTTTAGACGCTCCTGTTGAAAGGGTTTACTGGTATTCCTTGTATGACTTATCAAAAAGATTTGCCACGGTGGATGGTTTTCACCTGGATGAAAGGGAATATCATTTTGGTTTGAAAAAAGAAAATGGATTTCCAAAACTTCTTTACCGATTGCTGGAAGAAAACTCTCCAACGGAAATTAAATTAAACTCTTGGATGGCTTTTCCCCACGTGAGCATTGAACAAAAGAAAAAAAGCATATTGGTAACAGGTGGAGCAGGATTTATTGGCACTAATTTAGCCCACCGACTGCTTTCAGAAGGATTCCCGGTAACCGTACTGGATAATCTTTCCAGACCTGGTACTGAAAAGAACCTTAAGTGGCTAAAATCCATTCACCGGGAAAACCTTAATATCCAAATAGCTGACACTCGAAATTCCTTTGCCCTGAAAGAGGCTGTCGAGCAAGCTTCACATGTATATCATCTAGCTGCACAAGTAGCCGTGACCAGTAGTCTTATCGATCCTTCACATGACCATGAAGTAAACGTAGAAGGAACTTTCAACTTATTAGAAGCTATACGAAATTCAATACATCAGCCTTCACTAATATACACCTCAACAAACAAGGTATATGGCAACCTGAAAAACATTCCAATTTCCCTAGATACAACAAGATATATTCCTGGTGAAGCAAAAGATTTGGAAAAAGGAATAAATGAAAATCAACCCTTGGATTTTCATAGTCCTTATGGAAGTTCAAAGGGTTCTGCTGATCAATACGTGCTTGATTATGCCCGGTCCTATGATTTAAATTTCCTTGTCTTTAGGATGAGCTGTATCTATGGCCCACATCAATTCGGAACTGAAGACCAGGGATGGGTAGCTCATTTTATTAATAAAATTTTAAATGAAGAAAAGATCACCCTTTTCGGGGATGGAAAGCAGGTAAGGGATATTCTTTACGTCGAAGATTTAGTCAACGCCTTTTTTCTTGCAAAAAAATACATTAAGGATCTCAAAGGAGAAGCATTTAACATTGGAGGTGGCCCGAAAAACGCGGTGAGTCTCATCGAAGTAATTAACCTAGTCAGCCAAATTCATGAAAATAAAGTTCATTATGATTTTGAAAACTGGCGAACCGGGGATCAAAAATATTATGTTTCAGATATTTCAAAATTTTCAACCCGAACAGGGTGGGAGCCTAACGTTGAATATAAACAAGGAATAAAAAAACTCTATAACTGGCTGGCGGATTATAATAAAATCCAAAAAAATGCCGGGAAACTTGTAGATGTATAAATCATTTTAATCACTAAAAAAAACACTAGATGAAAACAGCAGTTGCAGAAAAGAAACGAATAAGAGGTATACGTACCAATACAATGAAAACGGCTGTAATTACCGCTCCTCGAACCATTGATTTTATAGATAAAAAAATACCTGAACCAGGCCCGGGACAGGTTCGTGTAAGAATGGAAGGCTGTGGGATTTGTGCTTCCGATTTTCCAGTATGGGATGGAAGAGATTGGTTCAGTTATCCCCGTACTCCCGGATCTCCTGGTCATGAAGGTTATGGTATAATTGATAAATTAGGTGATGGTATCGAACATTTGAATAAGAATGATAGGATTTCCATGCTTTCATTCAATGCTTATGCGGAATACGATATAGCGGAAGCCAAAGATGTAATTGTACTTCCCTCGGAATTGGATAATGTCCCCTTCCCGGGAGAACCATTTGGCTGCGCCATGAATATTTTCAGAAGGTCTGATATACAAAAAGGACAAACAGTGGCCATAATTGGTGCAGGATTCATGGGCAATCTCGTGCTGCAATTAGCTAAAAGCCGGGGTGCGAAAGTAATCGCCATATCGAAAAGAGGAACTTCATTAAATTTCGCCTTAGAATCTGGTGCCGATGTGCTGGTAAAAATGGATTATCATAAAGGTATAATTGATGAAATATCAGAAATAACAGGTGGAAAAATGTGTGATAGGGTGATTGAAGCCACCGGGAAACAATGGCCACTTGATATTGGTAGTGACATTATTGGAGAAAGAGGAAAACTAGTAATCGCGGGTTTCCATCAAGATGGAATGAGAAATATAAATATGCAGCAATGGAATTGGAAGGGAATAGATGTTATCAATGCTCATGAAAGAAATCCCCAAACTTATATTCAAGGAATGATGCATGCTGCTGGTGCAATCTTGAACAAAAAAATGAATCCATTTCCACTTTTCACCCATCAATATTCCTTCGGACAGTTAAATGAGGCTTTTAATACGATGAAATCCAGGGAAGAAGGGTTTATGAAAGCTTTAATTAAATTTTAAATCAATTATTATGACACAAATAATTGTAGTCGGTATCATAACTTTTTTCGTGGTAAGTTACCTGGGATACACTCCCCTATTCTCCTTCATCAACAGGATGTCTTTTTTTCAACAAAGCATCTTATCAACGTTAGGTTCCAGCTTTGTGAGCCTTTTATTTATTGAGAAAATAGATTGGATAAGAGCTTCTTATGCTATCCTGGTACTCTTCGTGGTCACATCTTTAATAGCATTAATAATGTTTATCTTAAAAAAATCAATCAAATCGAAAACCGGCCCCCAGGTTCTTTATTACAAAGGAACTTATTTTAACCGGTACAACCCGGAGTATAAAGAGCTTATCGAACACCTACAGCACAATGAATGCATCCTTGATAAAGATAATCTCGAAGCTATTTTATTAGACGATGACGGCGATATAAAATTCCTATACAAGGATGAAAGTGAGAATACTGGAAAAGTAAAAGCCGATAAAAACAAGGAAAGGAAAAAAAGAAAAATTGATTTACCCTTATTGGTACATCATAATTAAATAAAGAAGATATGCAAGAAACTGTTTTACTTGATAATAAAAGTGTGAAACGTCCAAAACTAGCTTTTGTGGGAACAGGTTGGATTGGACTTAACCGGATGCAAGCAATTTTATCAGAAAATATCAGCGATCCTATCGGCATTGTTGACGTGTTGGCCGAGAATGTAAGAAATGCATTAAATTCAGCCCCCGGAATAAAATCATTTGATAATATTGATGAACTGGTGAATCAAAAACCAGATGGTATCGTTATTGCAACTCCCAGTGCATTACATGCAAAACAAAGCATTCAGGCATTAGAAAATGATATAGCAGTATTTTGTCAAAAACCCTTGGCAAGAACAGCTGAAGAAACTCTTCGTGTTATTAAGGCTGCTGAAAAAGCCAATAAATTACTTGGTGTGGATTTTTCATACCGGTTAACGGATGCAATGCAAAAAATACACAAACTGGTTCATGAGGGAACGATAGGGGAAGTATATGCCGTTGACTTAGTCTTTCATAATGCATGGGGTCCTGATAAAAATTGGTTTTATAACCCGAAACTTTCAGGTGGTGGATGTGTCATAGACCTTGGAATTCACTTGGTGGATCTTGCTATGTGGATGCTTGATTTCCCTGGGATTTCAAAAGTTTCTTCTACACTTATGGCCAATGGGGAAAATATTAATGATATATCTGAACAAACGGAAGATTATGCCGTGGCTCAATTAACCACGGAAAAAGGTGCGGTTATTAATCTTTCCTGTAGCTGGAATCTTCAAGCAGGACAGGATGCTGTTATAAAAGCTTCATTTTATGGTTCTAAGGGAGGAGCAAATTTTTCTAATATAAATGGATCGTTTTACGATTTTACCGCGGATCATTATTTTAATAAAACCGCCAAGAAAAACCTCAGCATGCCCCCCGATGATTGGGGAGGAAGGGCCGCAATAGAATGGATAAAGAAGTTAAAAAAGGGGGAAACTTTTAATGAAGAAGCTTATGATTTCGTAAAAGTAGCCGAAATAATCGACCAAATTTATGGCAGGTAAATCATCCTTAAAAGTATTAATGACAGCCGATACCATTGGGGGTGTATGGAATTACTCCATCAGCTTGATTAAGGGGTTACAAAAATGGAATATCCAAGTGGTATTGGCTACCATGGGAGAAACTCCAACTCCCGAACAATTATCGGAATTGGATGATCTTAATAACCTTCACTTACATTCCTCAAATTATAAACTTGAATGGATGGAGGAGCCTTGGGAAGATATAAAGAAAGCATCAGAATGGTTGTTAGAACTCAATCATTCTTTCAACCCCGATATTATTCACTTAAATAATTATGCTTTTGGAAGTTTGCCATGGAACAAACCACTTCTTATAGTGGGTCATTCATGCGTTTTATCTTGGTGGGATGCGGTAAAAAATGAACCTGCTCCAAATTCATGGAATACTTATAAAGAAATTGTACAAAAAAACATACAGTCTTCAGATCTTTTCATAACACCAACACGATCCCTTATGCAAAAAATGTTGGAATTTTATAGCCCTATCAAGAACCAAAAAGTTGTATACAATGGCTCTGATCAAAGCCACTATCGAGAGGGGCCAAAAGAAAATATTATTTTTACTATGGGACGACTTTGGGATGAAGCGAAAAACATTAAACAAGTTATAAAAGCTGCAAAATTTATTAATTATCCTATTTATATAGCCGGTGAAGAAAATAAAGAGTTTGAAAACCTTCATATTCCCGGCAATGTCAACTTTTTAGGAAAACTTGATCAAAAAGAAATTTCTAACTGGTTATCACGGGCTAAAGTTTATTTATTGCCTGCCAAGTACGAACCTTTCGGATTATCGGTACTGGAAGCTGCCTTATCAGGCTGTGCGCTTGTAATAGGTGATATTAGTACATTAAAGGAGCTGTGGCATGGAGCAGCTAAGTTTGTTGACCCGGAAAATGATAAAAAAATTGCCCACCATGTAAATTACATCATGGAAAATGAAAGTGTTTGCACCGAATATGCTAATGAAGCCAAAAAGAGAGCCTCTAATTATCAATTAAAAGAAATGGCTATTCAATATAAAGCCATTTATGACCAAATGAATATGAAATATTCAAGTAAGACAAAAGTGTATTGCTAAAGTATTTTTGGGGAAAAGGTTCCAGTATTCTTGATTACTAGCAAGAAAAACCAATGGCAACACTTTTCTTTAAAAGAAAATAGAACCAGTATTTACAAGTTAAAAGCTCAAAAATGAATTTTTACCTTTTTTATCACTCCCTCGTATCAGATTGGAACCATGGAAATGCCCATTTTCTCAGGGGAATTATATCTTCACTACAATCGGAAGGTCATAATGTGCAAGTTTACGAACCAGTTACTGGATGGAGCTTTAACAATATGTTAAAGTATCATGGAATTAACACTATAAAAGATTTTAACAAGAAATTTCCTTTTCATAAGACCAATTTTTATTCTCCAGATGAATTTAACCCTGGTGAAATATTACATGATGCGGATGTTGTAATAGTTCATGAATGGAATGATCCCGAGATAGTACAAAAAATTGGGGAACATAAATTAATAAAAGGAAACTATCAATTGTATTTTCATGACACACATCACAGATCAGTAACGGATAGCAAAAGCATGCAACAATATGATTTGCGCTATTACGATGGTGTCCTGGCCTTTGGCAACGTGATTAGGGATATTTATAAGCAAAAATATGGAATTAAAAATGTGTGGACCTGGCATGAGGCAGCAGATACAAATATATTTACCCCCCCGGGAAAGAAAAATAAAAAAGAAGGAGACCTTGTATGGATAGGAAATTGGGGAGATAATGAACGAACCTCGGAATTACTGGAATACATTATTGAGCCAGTAAAAAAATTGGGACTTAAAGCCAAATTTTATGGTGTCAGGTACCCCAAGCATGCCTTACGAGCATTGGAAGAAGCAAATATTGAATACGGGGGTTGGATTCCCAATTTTAAAGTACCCGAGATTTTTTCTAAGTACCGGGTGACTGTGCACGTGCCCAGGAGACCCTACGTTGAATCCCTTCCGGGTATCCCAACCATAAGGCCTTTCGAAGCTTTATCCTGCGGTATTCCCTTGATTTGCTCTCCTTGGAATGATAATGAAAAACTTTTTCGACAAGGTGAAGATTATCTAATGGCTCATGATGGGAGCGAAATGATCAATCATCTTAAAACAATATTGGAAAAAGAACAATCCGCTGACCTGCAAATAAAAAAAGGGTTGGAAATAATCTGTAAAAAGCATACCTGTAACCATAGGAAAGATGAATTATTAAACATAATAAACGGTACAAAGGAAGTACAGAATGAAAAAGTAATTACCTACCTCACTGGTAAAAAATATTTAGCTTAAAAATTTGCTTTCAAAACATTAAGAAAAATCAAAAAGTAACATAAAAACATTTCCAAATGAAAACTAAAAAACTAAAAATTGCTTTTTTCGGATCCAGCTTAGTCTCTGCTTATTGGAATGGAGCTGCAACTTATTACCGGGGAATCATTAAAGCACTATATAAAAGGGGACACCAGGTAACATTTTTTGAACCTGATGCATATGAACGTCAAAAGCATAGGGATCTGCCAGATCCTTATTGGGCAAAAGTAGTTGTTTATCAACCCGACCAGGAAGGCTTTGAAAAAGCATTAAATATGGCAAAAGAAGCTGATGTAATTGTAAAAGCCAGTGGCGTGGGGGTACTTGACGAAGAATTGGAAAAAGCTGTCCTTGATTTGAAAAATGGAACTAATCAAGTTGTATTCTGGGACGTAGATGCTCCCGCTACATTAGATAGGGTAATTAATGACCCAAAAGATCATTTCGGATCATTGATTCCAAAATATGACTATATATTTACTTATGGAGGCGGAAACCCCGTTAAAAATGCATATTTAAAGCTAGATGCACGGGAATGCGTTCCTATATATAATGCTTTGGATTCCGAAACACATTACCCGGTTCCACCGGTCGAAAAATTTGTTGGAGATCTTGCTTTTCTAGGAAATCGACTTCCCGATAGGGAAAAAAGAGTTGAAGAATACTTTATTAATATTGCGCAAAACCTGCCACAAAAATCTTTTGTATTGGGCGGAAGTGGTTGGCTGGATAAAAGTTTACCCCAAAATGTTAATTATATTGGACATGTATATACGAAAGACCACAATGCCTTCAATTGCACTCCAAAAGCCGTCTTAAATATTTCAAGACAAAGCATGGCTGATTATGGATATTCTCCCGCAACAAGAGTTTTTGAAGCTGCAGGTGCCGGGGCTTGTATAATCACTGACAACTGGAAAGGAATTGACCATTTCCTGGAACCCGGGAAAGAAATTTTAGTGGCTTTCAACGGGGATGATATTGTAGATATATTAAAAGATATGAAAGGAAGAAGATCTATAGAAATAGGCAATGCTGCCCGGAAAAAAGTGTTGGCAAAACACACTTATGATCATAGGGCAAAACAACTTGAAGCCATCCTACTCGAACAGGAAGTTTCTCAAGGAATTGCTATCTAAGTTAAACATCATATTTTTTATGCTAATTTGTAATTATTATGGAACAAAATAAATTGAAAATAGTCATATTGGGATTATCCATAACTTCATCTTGGGGAAATGGACATGCAACAACTTTCAGGGGATTGATAAAAGGCCTGAATAAACTTGGTCATGATGTGCTTTTTTTAGAACGTGACGTGCCATGGTATGCCTCACAAAGGGATGAAAAATCATTCCCCTATTGCCAAGTAGAATTATATCAATCGTTGGAAGATTTGAAAAAAAGATTCACGATGGACGTAAAAAATGCCGATGTGGTCATTGTCGGGTCTTATGTACCCGAAGGAGTTGATGTTGGCAAATGGGTAATAAGTACCGCCAATGGGGTAAAAGCATTCTATGATATTGATACACCTGTTACCTTGGCTAAATTAGAAAAAAAAGATTACGAGTATTTATCTCCTGGATTAATCTCCCATTATGACCTTTATTTATCTTTCACGGGGGGAAAGACTCTTGACAAGTTGGAAAAAGAATATAAATCACAAAAAGCTAGACCTTTGTATTGTTCTTTTGACCCTGATTTTTATTATCCCGGAGAAAATGAAATCAAATGGGACATGGGATACCTTGGAACTTACAGTATGGATCGGCAGCCGACATTAGACAACTTATTATTAAATGCCGCTCGTCATTATAGCAAGGGAAAATTTGTAGTTGCAGGACCACAATACCCAAAAAAAATAGAATGGCCGGAGAATGTAGAAAGAATCGAACATCTCCCACCGGGACAACATCGTAACTTTTACACGTCACAAAGATTTACCTTAAATGTTACCCGCGATGACATGAAAAAGGCTGGTTACGCTCCGAGCGTTAGGCTTTTTGAGGCAGCAGCATGCGGAACACCTATCATTAGCGATTATTGGGAAGGTATTGATTCTATTTTTATTCCAGGGAAAGAAATTTTCATTGCGAATTCTTACCACGAGACACTCGAATATCTGCAAGATTTAACCGAACCAAAAAGGCTGGATGTATCAAAACAAGCACTTGCAAAAGTGATGAAATTCCACACCTCACACCATAGGGCAAAAGAATTGGTGGGATATATCATGCAAGTGAAAGAAGGGGTTATATATTCATCCTAGGAAAACATTGTAAATAAATTAATTAATCAATTAAAAAAATATTCCAACTTTTTCAAGATGATAACAAGCTATTTTTCCTGGTTGGTACAATTTTAGATTATGATAATGTAATAAAAAGTACTAAAGGAAAAAGAAATGAAAAATGAGGATGTTTTAAAGAAAAAAATCAAGGAATTTAAACCTTGGTTTCATAATCTTCACCTTCCTGGTGATTTAGAAACCGCACCTAACCATTTCCTGGGAGATTTCCCGAATTTTAAATGGAAAGAAATCGAGTCATCTATTCCCATGGATTTAAGAGGATGGAAAGTATTGGATGTAGGGTGCAATGCTGGTTTTTATTCATTTGAAATGGCCAAAAGAGGGGCTGAAGTTCTTGGTATTGATGTTGATGAACATTATCTTAAACAGGCTCAATGGGCTGCCGGGGAGTTTGGATTGGACCATAAGACTGAATTTAAACAGATGCAAGTTTATGATCTTGCCCAAACGGGAATGAAATTTGACCTAGTGATTTTCATGGGTGTCTTTTATCATCTTAGGTATCCCTTATTGGCCTTGGATATTCTTTCACGCGCGACAAAAAAAATGATCCTTTTCCAATCTTTAAGCCTGACCGGGGAAGAAGTCATAGACAATTATGAAGATTTTGAAATAAATGAAAGAGATGTTATCCTACAAGAAGGGTGGCCAATGATGGCATTTATTGAACATAAAATTGGAGGTGATCCCTCCAATTGGTGGCTACCTAACAAATCGGCCATCATCGCGATGATGCATTCTTGTGGATTTGAAATTATCAAAAATCCAGCCCATGAAGTATATCTTTTCGGGAAAAGCGAGAAAAAACATTCTGTTCTTGATGAATGGGATCTTTCAGAATATCTTTCTGCAACAGGCCAAAAATGGAAAGATGAAGTTGGAAAAAAAATTGTAAAATATTCCGAATAATCAATATAATTTGTAATTCAATTAAGGATAGGTATTCAAATCCGAAAATTCTTAATTCGAGGTAGTAATTCATATATCTCCCCTCCTCTTATTTTCATTCACACAAAAAAAAGTGATTTTTACACTCAATATAATGGGATTGGTGTATTATTTTATACCATCTATCAAATTTGGCAATCGATTAATTAGCTTCTTTAAAAAAACATGTAATTTTACCCTGGGTTATATAACAAGATACATTAAATGTAAAAGCACACCTATTTTTTAATTATATTTATTAATCTAAAGTAAATTTATCATGAGGAAATTATTTTTTTATTGCCTAGTCGCAATCGTAACTTTCGCATCTTGTAGGAAAGAAGAGCCTTCTGTAAATGTTATCATTGAAGGGATAGTTGTTGATGAACAAACCAATGCACCCATAAGCGGAGCAGACATTGAAATGAAAACCAACAAAAAAACATATACCCAAACTACTGACGAATCAGGATATTTCAATTTAGGCTCCTTTAAAATAGGTGATTATCTATACAAGGTATACAAAAAAGGATATTCAACTGAAATTGAATATGTATATTCTTTTGGCCTAGGATTGGGTGAACATGGTTATGATGTCGTGGCAAACAACATCGTGGAATTAAGTCCTATGAATTATGATGCAAGGCTTACTCTTTATCGCCAGATATCCAACGACGGGGAAAAAATTGCAGCGGCTAATTTCCCATACAAAATCGTTTATGGATCCAATGATCCTATTGCCGGCACAACAGATTCAAGGGGAATGATTTCCATTGATAGTTTGCCTAGTTCTTTTACAATTATTATCGATCATGTTTTCAATGGAATCAAGTATAAATTAGAGGATAATATCTATTTGAATCGTCAAAATTCATTAACGGTATATGGATACAATCCTGAAGCTGATTTTGGTTTGGTTAGCATCAATATATTAGATACAGATGGAATACCAGTAGAAGATTTTGATGTGGCTAGCAATATAATCATGGAATTTACTTTACCAGTTGATACTGCAACATTCTCAATTGATCTAGATGAATATTATGGGTGGTATTCCGTTGACTTTACTGGTTCTTGGTCCAACAGCAATATGGTCTATACCATTAATCCAACTTCCAATTTAGATCCTGAAGAAGAATATGTTGTGGACATTAATATAGAAAGCTTGAAGGGGCAAAGCTATTATAATTCAATAACTTTTATGACTGCTCAATAAAACGCAGGTAAAAATAATTAAGTTGAAAATTATCTTCAACTTATAAGTTTTTTGAATAAAAAAGCTGGTAAATCTTTACCAGCTTTTTTTAAGTTTAAACGTAAAAACATACCCTCGTTGAAATGATGGTTAATGAATCATCTTATAAATCTTTCAGGTACATCTTTAGCAACTTTGTTTATACCTTATCTTTGACAAATGGAACGGTAAAATAAAATTCTGTGCCTTTTCCTGGCTCGCTCTCAACCCAAATTTTACCTCCATTTTTTTCTACCAGTTCTTTGCTTAATAGTAAACCTAACCCCGAACCTTTTTCATTTCCAGTCCCCACTGTTGATATTTTCATGTCCATTCTAAATATTTTATCCAAGTTTCCTGGTTTTATTCCAACACCAGTATCTAATACTGATACAACCCATTGATTTTCACTTTTTACGGACTTAACATATACTTTACCGCCTGGTGAAGTAAATTTAATAGCATTATTGACCAAGTTTCTCATAACTGTTGAAATTATATTTTTATCGCTATAGGTAAATGAACCAATTTCTATTTCATTTCTCAATTCTATGTCTTTATCCGCTGAAAAATTATGAAATAGTTCCATTGTCTCATTGGCCACTTCAGCCAAATCAAATTTTTCAGGTTTCAATTCTAATGTTCCTGTTTGTATTTGAGCCCAATTTAAAAGGTTTTGTAATAAATCAAAGGTGTTTTTTGTAGCATCATGAATAATTCCACTTATTTTTTCAATTTCATCCAGGGTTCTTTCAGATACCTTATTTTTTAATACTTTAGAAAAACCGAGTAAATAATTAAATGGAGCCCTTAAATCATGGGCTATAATAGAAAAAAATTTATCCTTGTTGATAATTAATTCTTGGAGTTCCCTTGCTTGTTTTTTTATTTTTTCTTCCGCTTTTTTCTTTCTTTTAATCTCTTTTTGTAGCATGATATAATTTAAGGAAAGAAGAAGAAAAGCAACAAGAATACTTGAGGTGAAAAACAACCTTACATCTCGTGCATTTTGTTCGAAAATATCAAGTTGACCAAATAGTTTTTCTTCTAATTGTAATTCAATTCGTTCTCCGGACTTTGTAATATTATCATAAAATCTATTAGATTCTTCTATAAATACTCCTATTTCGTTATAACCAAAATCATAATCCATTAATACGATCGAATCCATCATGTGAAAATATCTAACCAGGTTTTGACGTAAATCATTGACATTATATTTCTCTTCATTTTCTAAATAATTAGAAGAGCACATTTTATTTATATTTTCTATTGTTTTCTCCTGGTATATAAAATAATATTCAAGATATTCTTTTTTCCCTGACAAAAGATAATCCCTTTGCTCAATCACAGCTCTCCGGAAATTAATTCGCATGTCTTCTAATTCCTCATAATAATAGGCAGTAGAATTAACAACCTCATGTCTTCTAATAAAATCAGAAGTTAGATTATACACCATAATACCGGCAACTAAAAAAATTAAGCTACCCATTATAAACAACCAGTTATTTTTTATTCTATCCATGATCTTTAAACTTAATAAGTTCTAATTTCAAATCGATATTCCGCATTAAAACAAAAAAATCATTTTTAAATA
>CAZOSQ010000016.1:0-19135 GCA_964582245.1 uncultured Bacteroidales bacterium
CATTATAATATAGGTTTTGAAAAACTGTTAACTCTTCAATTAATAAATCATCCTGTGAAACATGACCGATTAAACCTTCTATTTTTTCTTTTTCTGTATGAATATTAATCCCGTTTATCAGAACTTCACCTTCCGTGGGGGGAGACGTTCCATTTAATACATTCAATAAAGTTGATTTTCCTGCTCCACTGGCTCCCATGATACCAACCAGGCGACCTGATTCTTCTTTAAAACTCATGTTTTGTAAGCCGTAAGCACCATTTTTAAATCTATAGGCGAGGTTATTGATTTCAAAAACAATGCGAGATTTAATTTTATCTTCTATAAACCGGCTAACAATGTCTATGTAGTAGATAGGTTTTATTTGCTGATTCCTGATGGAGGAACCGTGGTTGAACATGTACACTTTATTCGGCTGCAGGAGCTGGCCGTTCACGTACATCTCTTTTTCACCCATGTACCTGATGAGGTAAATGTTAGCTGATTCTTCGTGAAGCACACGTATTTGCCCTTCCAAAGATTGATGATATAAGTGTTTTGCCTTGGTACAGGTTCCTTCCTTTTTATTATCTATGACAAGGATTTTCGAAGAATTTGGAACATTGGAAAATGGAAAAACAAGAAAATCATGCACCCGTCGATATTCTTTCTCCGACAAGTTAAAGGTCTCTGCGACAGTTTGAATAAATTCAAGTTCTTGGTCCGATATTTCTTCTTTATCTGCCTTAACGAATTCAAGCAACTGCACCAGGACAATGATTTTTTGCTGTTGTTCCAATTCTTCGTTTATAACGGTACATATTTTAAGCACCCTAACGGAACTTGATGATATTCTACGCCTTTTCTTGGTGGTTTCAGTGATTTCTACCTGGTATTGCTTGTAATAGTTGTCAAAGACTTTCAAGTATTCATTAACCAATTCTTGGTTTAATTGTCTTCTAAGAAATAATTCTACAACTTTTCTCCGATCTTTTGCATCGCTCCCCGGGCGGGCAATGATAGCGAAAAGCTGCATTAAGGCCTTTAATATTTGTTCGCTCATATAGCTTTATAATTGTTTGAAACCAACCAGGAAATTTATTTTTCCATCCATCTTTTTTTTATTCACAGGTTCGATTTCAATAATACAGTTTAAAGTCACATTAAATTCAAAATCCCAGAAAGCAGATTTTACAAATTTATTACTTGAAAATAAATGATTATAATCTTTATCATATAAATTCAAAATAAATATCTCTTCTATTTCAGTGCAGGTTATCAATCGGTAAATGGTATTTCCTAAAAAAGTGATATGAAAAATACTCTTTTCTTTACCGGATACATCCAAGTTATAATCAATGCCATCTGAAATAAAATCGTTAGAAAGTTTTTCTTTACAAGATTCAAAATTATTTTCTTGCCCCATCATTTGACCAGGCGAAAATAAAAAAAAGAAAAATATTATTAAAAGTAATTTAATTTTCATACATAAAAAATTTATTCAACAATCCTTTTTCGGATGCCTGAAATTTTTATTGAAATTTTTGTAAGAATTTCATCAAAGACCTTCATTTCTGACTGGCTTACTAATTTTATTCTATTGTTTTCTTGTATTTGCTCCTCGTGTTCATAATTAAATTCAATAGCATCAAATATATAAGCCAGCTCAACGAATTCATCAATTAGTCTCGCATATTCTTCTGATTGATAATAATAAGGAGATAGTATCTCTATGAGATGATCTAATGGATATTTTTGTTCACCCAGGTAGATAAAAAGCAAATTGTTATTTTCCAACAAAAAATGTTGTGATACTATATACATGCTCTCGATCCACCCTCCTGCAAGTATCAAGTTTCCAATATCTTCCCGGTCATTAAGTTTTAAATGCTTATCAATTTCATGGTAAGTTTCCGAAAGATAAAGGACCAGGGAATCACTATTATTTATATTATTTTTAATTTTCAAATATGTTTGTTCATCTATCACGCTGGTGAGTTTCAGCTGCTGGGCCAGTTTATTGATTACATCAAAATAGAGGTAAGATTTTTGATTTTGATTGTAGATGTTTAAATAACCCAAGTCTGTCCCATAAATACCAATATTCAATGCTTTTTTCAGGTTGTTAACATACTTGGTGGAATTTTCAACAGGGTTAGTTAAATCAGGATAAAATTGGATGCCATTATTTTTTACCAGCAATGAAGCATGATGTGGAGAAGGTAAGTTATACAATTGATTTTTTAATTTCATAGAGATAACTTCTTCTTCAAGATCCACTTTTATGGAATCAATTGTATTTTTCTCGGGCTGGGGATCATTCTTACTCATGCACGAATACATTGTTAGAAGCATGACAACTACTCCAATGATCCCGACGTAAAACCTTTTCGTAATTTTTATTTCCATGTGATACATAAGGTGCAATTAATGAAAAATTAATTAATTTACAAAGAAGAAAATAGTTTTGTTTTCTGCCATAATGACTTAATTTAATAAGGTTTTACGACAAATATGCCGAAAAAGTTTCTTTATTATTGGTTGGTCTTTAATTTGTTCATAGTTATTGAAAATTTTGCTCTTTTCAAGATATTATAAAAGTATTTAGAGCAGGGTTTTAAACAGGAAAAATAAAGTTTACTTGGAGGATATAATATGAACCTTGATAATTTTACAATAAAAGCACAGGAAGCTATTCAGCAAGCTTTTACCATTGCCCAAGGATACAACCACCAGGCAATAGAAAATGCGCATATTTTAAAAGCATTGGCAAGCATTGATGAAAATATATATTCATTTTTACTAAGAAAACAGAATGTTAATCCATCAATCATTATTCCTGTTTTGGATAAAATACTGGAAACTTATCCTAAGGTAGCCGGGGGAGAGTTATATTTATCTCGAGCAGCCAATCAAGCTTTACAAAATGCCATAGCCCACTCTAAAAAATATGGTGACCAGTTTGTTTCCGTGGAACATGTTTTACTTGGTATTTTAGATACCAATGACCAGGTATCCCAAATTCTGAAAGATGCAGGAATTACGCTGAAGGGAACCAAACTTGCAATTGAAGATTTAAGAAAAGGGTCAAAAGTGAATAGTCAAACCGCGGAGGATACCTATAATTCATTGAATAGGTTTGCCATTAACTTGAATGAAATGGCAAGAACCGGGAAACTTGACCCGGTAATAGGGAGAGATGAAGAAATCCGGAGGGTTTTACAAATTTTATCCAGGAGAACAAAAAACAACCCGGTACTTATCGGGGAACCCGGCGTGGGTAAAACAGCCATTGCCGAAGGAATTGCTCATCGTATCATCAATGGTGATGTGCCTGAAAACCTTAAGACCAAACAAGTCTATTCCTTGGATATGGGAGCCTTGGTCGCAGGAGCCAAGTACAAGGGTGAATTTGAAGAAAGGTTAAAAGCAGTTGTTAAAGAAGTAATTGGTTCACAAGGAGATGTAATTCTTTTTATAGATGAAATACACACACTTGTCGGGGCCGGGAAATCAGAAGGTGCCATGGATGCAGCCAATATCCTGAAACCAGCCTTGGCAAGAGGGGAATTAAGAGCGGTAGGTGCCACTACTTTAAACGAGTATCAAAAATATTTTGAAAAAGACAAGGCATTGGAAAGAAGATTCCAAATTGTCATGGTTGATGAGCCTGATGTCACAGATGCTATATCTATCTTGCGAGGATTAAAAGAAAGATATGAAACACACCATAAAGTCAGGATCAAGGACGAAGCTATTATCGCTGCCGTAGAATTATCACAACGATATATTAGTGACCGTTTTCTTCCCGATAAAGCTATTGACTTGATAGATGAATCTGCCTCATTTCTAAGGATGGAAATGAATTCATTGCCCCTGGAAATAGACGAATTAGAAAGAAAAATCAGGCAACTGGAAATTGAACGTGAAGCACTTAAACGAGAAGGAGATAAGAAGAAACTGGATAGTCTAAATCAAGAAATTGCCAATGTAAAGGATGAGAGAAATAAATTAAGAGCAAAATGGAAAAATGAGAAGGATCTTGTTGACAGAATACAGTCCCGCAAACAAGATATGGAAGAGTTTAAATTGGAAGCTGAACGAGCTGAAAGGGACGGTAATTACGGCAAAGTGGCCGAGATCAGGTATGGGAAAATAAAAGAAGTCGAAAAAGAAATTGAAAAGCTAAATGAGCAATTGGCCTTGGATCAATCGGAAGTTGCCTTAATTAAAGAAGAAGTGGATGCTAGTGATATTGCCAGGGTTGTTTCTCAATGGACAGGAATTCCCGTGAATAGAATGTTACAGGGAGAAAGGGAAAAACTGCTTAAGTTGGAAGATGAACTTCATCACAGGGTTATTGGGCAGGATGAAGCCATACAGGCAATTTCAGATGCTGTTCGAAGAAGTAGGGCTGGTTTACAGGACGTAAAAAGACCCATTGGATCCTTTATATTCTTGGGAACCACGGGTATTGGTAAAACTGAACTGGCCAAGGCACTTGCAGAATATCTCTTCGATGATGAAAACTTGATCACAAGAATTGATATGTCTGAATACCAAGAAAGACATTCAGTTTCCAGGTTAATAGGTGCACCCCCGGGGTATATCGGATACGAAGAAGGGGGACAACTTACCGAGTCGGTGCGAAGAAAACCTTATTCCGTAGTTCTGCTTGATGAAATAGAAAAAGCACATCCGGATGTCTTTAACATTCTCTTGCAAGTACTGGATGATGGAAGATTAACTGATAATAAAGGACGGGTGGTTAATTTTAAAAATACCATCGTGATTATGACTTCTAATATTGGATCAAACGTGATACAGGAAAATTTAGAAGGGATCAATGAGCAAAATAGGGAAGATGTACTGGAAAAAACTAGGAAACTGGTTTTTGACCTTCTAAAACAAGTAATTAGACCAGAATTTTTGAATCGAGTGGATGAATTGATCATGTTTACCCCTCTGACCGAAAAAGAAATAAAAGAGATTGTCAAACTCCAGTTCTCCTTATTACAGGGGATGTTGCAAAAAGAGCATATTCAATTAGAAATTACAAGTAAAGCAGTGGATTGGATAGCTAAAGCCGGTTATGATCCCCAGTATGGTGCCCGTCCCATAAAAAGAGTGTTGCAAAAAAATGTAATAAATGAATTATCAAAACAGGTGATAGCGGGTAGTATCAATAAGGAAAAACCTATTACTATCGACTTTTCAGAAAGAGAAGGCTTAGTTTTTAAAAACTAAGCCTTTTGTTTTAAAAGCTGTTTATACAATCATCAAGAGATTTATAAATTTCGAACACATTATGCAGTTGAAGCAATTTAAAAAGCTCCATCACTTCATGCTTAATGTTACACAGTTTAAAAGTACCATAATTGTTATTAGCAATTTTCATTATGGTGAGAAAAACTCCAAAACCAGAACTATCTATAAATTCAATTCCGCCAAGATCCATTACCAACTTGGTATTGGGCTTATTAAAAAAACTAATTAATTGTTCTTTGACTGGTTCTGTAATCAGGGCATTAAACCTGGTAACATTCTCATCAAAAGATACGACAATTATATTGTTTATCTTTTTTGTTTTTAACATGGTTTTTTGAAGATTAGTTATTATCTATATAGTTTTTTAATTCTTCAATAGCAATCTTGCAATCACTCTTGAATTTTTTGATTATACTAGGGTATTTATTTTTTTCTTTTTCTTGTTTTGATAATTGCTCCATTTTTTTTAAATCTTTAGCAAGATCATGCATTCCCATTATGGAAACAGAAGATTTGGCTTTATGAGCGACCTGGCCTAGTGCTTTCCAATTCTCATTTGCCAGGTGTGTATCCATATCTTTCACGAATTCCTCGACTTGTAAGTAAAAAATTTCTACCATTTCTGTTATCAATTCTTTATTTCCATCAGATAATTCAATCAAATATGAAAGATCTGTTTTCATTTTGCCAATTTATTTTCAATACCTTAAAATTCAAATAATGAACCAAAATCCTTGGCGTAGACAATAATTGCTACCGCCTTCATATGAATCCCCGGTTTTAAACGAGGGAGTTCAACTTAATTAATTTTAGATTTCACTTCATGCTTGGTATCATAAACCAATTTTGAAAATGTTAATTTAATAAAATATAATGTAAATATACTTAAAATTGTTATTTTTTGCCAAATTTTGTTTGTGACTAATAGCCGGATAGAATGTACTTGTTTTCATGCCAATAATTTTTAAAACGTGTATTTCCAATTTTATATTTGTTTAACAAGTAATATTAAAATGGTAAATGCTACATGATTATATTAATGTACTAAAATTAGTTTTTACATTGACATTTTAAGTTTTTAAAAAAAACTCTTTTTGTAGGTATTATAAAAATAATTTTTAATTTTAAACTTAATAAAAACAGAATACAGGTCATATCTTAAAAATATTTTTTTAAATTTGAGTTTTAAGAAAAAGAATGACTATATAATCGGCTCCCATTCATCGAGGTTCATCTAGGTTTATAAATGGTTTATTAAATTATTTTAGGGTGGATAGCTTTTAACATTGATTGAGGGAGAAATTTCAACACATTCTAGATTCATTAAGAATTAGAAAAATTTAAACCTATGAGAAAAAGATCGATTTCATTTTTTATTGTATGCCTCTTGTTTAACTGGAATTTAATATTTTCCCAGGAAAATAAAGATTCAGATGAGGCCAAAATGTTAAAGGTAAAGAAGGAATCTCAACAAGAATATAACAACGCTGTTGAAAAAATCAAGAATAAGCAATATCATGAAGCTTTAATGTACTTGGAAAAAGCTATTGAATTGGATCCTAAATTTGCCTTGGCTTATTTACAAAGAGGTAAAGTTAAATTCGAATTAAATGATATTAAACAAGCCTTGATAGATTTTAACAGGGTGATCGAAATGGATCCGGCTATTGGAGAAGCCTATTTTTGTAAAGGATATACTTACTTTACTCTTGATTCGGTTAAAAGTACTTTTCCAGATTTTGAAAAAGCAATTTCCAGTGGATATACACAACCTGAAGTGTATTATTACAGTGGTGTAGTTAAATTACTGGCAGGTAAATATGCCGATGCTATCATGGATTTTAACTTAGCGGTTGAAAAGAAACCGGATTATGCCTTGGCTTATCATGACAGGGGATCAGCAAAACGCCAGTTGGGAGATTACCAGGGAGCTATTTATGATTACCGTCAAGCCGTTCATTATAATCCTAATTTTGCCATGGCATACGATAATATGGGAAGTGTAAAAACTATTACTGGAGATTTCCAAGGTGCTATTGAAAGCTATGACATTGCCATCAATATTGATCCAAAATTTTATATTGCCATTAATAATCGTGGAAGAGCCAGGTATTTAATGGGTGATTACGAGGGAGCCATTAAGGATTTTGACAATGTGATATCAATTAAAGAGGATTATACATATAGTTTAAATAACCTGGGGAATGCCAAAGCAAAAATTAATGAAAATGATGCCTCTATTGAATTGTACGATAAAGCCCTTGAATATGAAGATCAATATGGAATTGCTTTCTTAAATAGGGGGTTTGTTAAGGAATTAACCGGGGATATCGACGGAGCCTGTGATGATTGGGGAAAAGCCCTAAAATTGGGAGTAGAAGAAGCTGCGCGATATGTAGAAGAATGTAAATAATATGAAAAAAAAACGTGTCATGATAGCAAAAAGATTTTTAGGAAATTTCACCACCATATTTTTAATTCTTTTTATATTTTCTTGTTTTGATAGCATAGATGCTCAATTTTATGCCCCACAAATTAAGAAAAGTGAATTCCTTATCGGGGAAAATAAAGAAGGTTTAAGTGAAGCTTGGAAAGCTATAAAAAAAGGCGACAAATATTTTGATGAAGGAGATGGTTACTTAAAACTTGCCCGTGAGCATTATTTGAAAGCATATAATTATAATAAAACCAATGCAGCGTTAAATTACAAGATAGGTATTTGTTATTTGTTCGTGGATAATCAATCAGAAGCATTAAAATACTTGCGTAAAGCCTACGAATTTGATCCGGAAATAACCAGGGATATACATTTTATGATGGGGCGTGCGCATCATCTCATGATGCAGTTTGATAGGGCCATAGATGAATATGAAACATACAGGAAAAATCTTACTGATAAAGAAAAGAAAAAAGGATGGTTCATTGATGTGGAAAAATATATCGATGAATGCATGAACGGGAAAGAATTAATGAAAGAACCTTCCCGTGTTATTATAAACCAAGTTGGAAAAGAGATAAATTCAGGGGCTGACGAATATAATTTTGTTATTTCTCCTGGTGATACATCTGCTTTCTTTACCTCTAGGCGCCCGTTGTATAAAAAAAGTGATATAGCCAGATGGGATAATAAATACTTTGAAAATATATTGGTTTCTAAGAAAAATGGTAAAAAATGGGGGCCAGCTTCTTCGGTAGGGAAAAAAATAAATAAAAATGATCGTCACAATGCCATAATAGCTGTTTCCGATGACATGAAAAAAATGTATATCTATGATGGAAGAAAAGGAAGGGGTGATATTTTGGTTAGTGAGTTTAAAAAAGATAAATGGAGAAAACCCAAAACATTCATAAAAAAAATTAACACAAAGTACCAGGAAACATCAATGTGTTTTACTCCTACCCGGGATACAGTATATTATATTTCTTCCAAGGAAGATTCTTATGGTGGAAAAGATATTTATTTTACTTACTTGGATGGTAAACCAGGTAAAAAACAAAAATGGCAAGATCCTATTAACGTGGGGCCAACTGTTAACTCTCCTTATGATGAAGAGTCTGTATTTATTGATGAAACCGGGAATACCATGTATTTTAGCAGTAAAGGGCATAAATCCATGGGAGGATATGATGTGTATAAATCGATCAAAGAGGAAAATGGAGATTGGGGTAAGCCCGTGAACCTTGGTTACCCGGTTAATAAGGCCGGTGATGAACTGTTTTATAAAACCACGGGAAGCGAAAAATTCGCCTATTATTCTGCTTTACGAGATGAAGGGATTGGCGAAAAAGATGTTTATAAAATTATCTATTTAGGTGAAGAAAAGGAACTGTTATTGAGCTACGAAGATATTTTAGTAGCAGGAAACCAGGATTCCGTTTATCATATATTCTTCCGTGATCCGGAACTTATTGAAATTGATACAAGGTTAACATTAAAAGGAATTATCACGGATAAGAAAACGGGTGAACCCGTTAAAGCCAAAATGGAATTGATCGACCCGGATAATAGTGATGTTGCTGCTACTGCCATCTCTGGTGAAGATGGCACTTATAAAATTAAATTGGAAGAAAAGAAAAATTATGGCGTGGAGATCGTTGCGAGGGATTACATGCTTTATATAGATGTTGTTGATCTCATGTCTGAACCTTCAAATGAATTGATCGTGAGAGATTTTCAGTTAGAAAAGGTGGAAGTGGGTACCAAAATTGTCCTGGAAAATATCTATTTCGAATTTGCTAAATCCACGTTGAAGCCAGAATCTTATGACGAACTGAACAATTTGGTGAAATTATTAAGAGAGAATGAAAAAATGCGTATTGAAATTTCAGGTCACACTGATAATGTAGGATCATTCAAGTATAACCAAAAATTATCAGAAGGAAGGGCCAAATCAGTGGTTGAATATTTAATAAGCCAGGGAATTGATAAGGATCGACTTGAGTATGCTGGTTATGCTTACAGCCAACCTATTGCCTCCAATGATACGGAGGAAGGCCGGGCCAAAAACAGGAGGGTAGAATTTAAGATATTAAGTAAAGAATAATATTGATCTAAAAGAGGGGCTATAAAAAGCCCCTCTTCTTTTTTTGTTAGAATCAATTTAATGATAAGCTTTAGGATTTAAACCTTCCAGTAAAATAATTTCAAGTAGTTTTTCCTACAATTTGGGAGTGACAACTAACTGTTTTCAACATAATCATTATTTTATTAACATTTTGTATTTCATGCTTAACAGTATGAAGATATGTTATAAAATTTTCTACTTTTGTGATTATTTTGTATCTTTTTTATGAAGAAAACAGCACTTACACGGGTACATGAAGCATTAGGGGCGAAATTATTGGATTACGCAGGTTTTCTTATGCCCATCGAATATTCAGGTATTCGTGAAGAACACTTAAACGTGCGACAAAATGCCGGTATATTTGATGTTTCTCATATGGGCGAGTTCTTGGTAAAGGGAGACAATGCAAAAGATTTCCTGCAAAAAATAACCACGAATAACATAGAACTCCTTGTCCCTGGGAAGGCTCAATATTCTTGTTTACCTAATGAAAAGGGTGGAATCGTGGATGATTTGATCATTTACATGCTAAACCCGGATGAATATCTCTTGGTAGTGAATGCTGCGAATATAGAAAAGGATTGGAATTGGATAAACCGGAATAATGAAGAGGAAGCTCAATTAGAAAATGTTTCTGATCAATATTCCATGCTTGCCGTCCAGGGGCCAAGGGCTATTGATATTTTACAGAAAACAACCAATTACCCAATAAAAAAAATCCCCCCTTTTCGGGTGATACAATTGGAAATGGCTTCCATCGAGGGAGTAATATATGCAACCACGGGGTATACGGGTGCCGGCGGGGCAGAATTAATCGTGCCAAACCAAAAGATAGAAATTTTATGGAACGCTATCATTCGTGCGGGTGAAAATGAAAATATAAAGCCAATAGGACTGGCTGCCAGGGATACCTTGAGAATAGAAATGGGATATCCATTGTACGGGAATGATATTGATGATGATACTTCCCCGGTAGAAGCAAGTTTAAACTGGATCGTGAGGTTAAATGAAAAGAACCGGTTTATCGGGCAGGATCTTATTAAAGATCACTTGCACAAGGGCGTAAAACATCGCTTGGTAGGTTTCGAATTGGAGGAAAGAGGTATTCCCAGGAAAGGATACCAAATAACTGGCCCCGGGGATGATCAAGTTGGAATAGTTACCTCGGGAACCATATCACCCGTGTTAAATAAAGGAATAGGATTGGGATATGTTACAAGTGAAATAGCAAATCCCGGTAATTTTATATATATCAATATCAGGAATAAAAAAATAAAAGCAAAAATTGTAAAACTACCATTTATTAAATAAAATGATCACCAATAAGAAAACCATAGAAGTAAGTTTTACAACAGAAAATTTTAAGCATTTCCAGGCGGAAGGTTCAATTGCCGTGGTTGTGGATATCCTTAGGGCTTCCTCGGCCATCTGTACAGCTTTTTTGAACGGTGTTAATAAAATAATCCCTGTTGGATCATTGGAAGAAGCGAGGAAATTCAAGGAAAAGGGATACATGGTTGCTTGCGAACGGGATGGTGTAGTGCAAGATTTTGCGGATTTTGGGAATTCTCCTTTCAATTTCACGGTTGACAAGGTGAAAGGAAAAGATATCGTTTATAGTACTACAAACGGGACCCGGGCTATACAGGATGCCGGTAAACGATGCAAAAAAGTTTTAATAGGCTCTTTTCTCAATATAAATTCATTGTCCATGTACCTGGGTGAAAAAAATGAAAATGTCATCATTTTATGTGCCGGGTGGAAAGCGAAATTCAGCTTGGAAGATACTGTTTTTGCAGGTGCATTGGCAAGAAAACTTTTAAATTCCGGGAAATTTGAAACTACATGTGATTCAACTTTGGCAGCTATCGATTTGTGGACAATTGCCCAAGATGATTTGGTTGGATACATCGACAAGGCTGCTAACAGGCATAGGCTTAAGAAATTGGGGTTGGATGATGTAATAGAATATTGTCATACACCCGGTATTGCAAATGTCATTCCTATTTTGGAAGGAGAACATCTAGTTAACAAAGAAATTTTTATAGTTTAATATTAACATTAAAAAATATTTTTAAGATGAAAAAACATAATTTCAATGCAGGACCATCAATTCTTTCTCGATATGCAATTGAAAATACAGGACAAGCAGTTCTTGATTTGAATGGAATGGGCTTGTCTGTTATGGAATTGTCTCATAGGAGCAAGGAGATTCAAGCAGTCGTGGATGAAACCGTAGCTCTTTTCAAGGAACTATTGGATATTCCTGCCGGTTACTCGATACTGTTTTTAGGAGGTGGTGCAAGTCTCCAGTTTTGCATGGTTCCTTACAACTTGTTAAACAAGAAAGCCGCTTACTTAGATACGGGTTCATGGTCTTCTAAGGCGATTAAAGAAGCAAAATTATTCGGTGAAGTTGAAGTAGTTGCTTCTTCCAAACCTGAAAATTATAATTATATTCCAAAAAACTTTAATGTACCCACTGATGCAGATTATTTTCATTTTACTTCGAACAATACCATTTTTGGGACACAGGTAAAAAATGATTTTGATTTAAATGTTCCGGTGGTTTCAGATATGTCTTCAGATATATTTAGCCGTCCTGTTGATGTGTCAAAGTACAGCCTTATTTATGGTGGGGCTCAAAAGAACTTAGGTCCAGCAGGAGTTGCATTTGTTATCATTAAAGATGATATACTGGGAAAAGTAGAAAGACAAATACCCAGTATGTTGAATTATAAAATCCAGGTGGATAATGGTTCCATGTATAATACGCCTCCTGTTTTACCCATTTATACTTGCATGCAAACCTTGAGGTGGTACAAGGAAATCGGGGGCATAGATGGTTTATACAAAATGAATTTAGATAAAGCAAAAGTTCTATATGATGAGATTGATAGGAATAAATTATTTTCGCCAAACGTGATACACGAGGAAGATCGTTCATTCATGAACGTGACCTTTGTCATGAATGAAGAATATAAAGATAAAGAGGCTGATTTCCTCCAATATGCAGTTTCTAAAGGCATGGTTGGTATAAAAGGACATCGATCCGTGGGTGGTTTTAGGGCATCAATTTATAATGCTATGCCTAAAGAAAGTATACAAGCATTGGTCGATGTAATGAAGGAATTTGAAAAGAACATTTAATCTTTATGACAGCTAATCAATCCTATGATATTTTTAAATTAAAATTCCTAAAAATTATACCCCGGGGTTTATTTTGAGATCAACCTCATAATAGGAGCTGGGAATTTGCCGCGGGATGATTCAATGGTTCTCCCGGAATTAAGTATCCCGTGGCATTTAAAATTAAAATTTTGTAATATGGCTATTTTTAAACCTTTTAAAGCTTATAGGCCCACGGCCAAATTAGCAGGAAAAATCGCATCACGACCCTATGATGTTTTATCATCTCAAGAAGCGAGGGAGGAAGCCGATGGAAATCCTTATTCTTTCTTGCATGTTATTAAACCAGAGATAGACCTACCATCAAACATAGATGTCCATTCGGAAATGGTTTATGAAAAAGCAAAATCAAATCTGCAGAAATTATTAATTAATCATTACAAGCAGGATGATAATCCAAAATTTTATGTTTACGCTCAAACCATGCAGGGAAAAACACAGTATGGATTGGTAGGATGTACTAGCGTGCAAGATTATTTCAATGATATTATAAAAAAACACGAATTAACTCGCCCGGATAAAGAGGATGACCGAAAAAATCATGTACGGGTAACTGGTTTTAATGCAGAACCCGTATTTTTTTCTTATCCCGATCATAAGGGAGTGGATCAAATAGTTTCTGACGTGGTAATAAATGATGTAGTGTACGATTTTGTCGCTGAAGATGGAATTAGACATATGCTTTGGCTTATTGATGACCCTGGTCAAGTTAAACAGGTAGAAAAATATTTTGAAGAAGAAATTCCATACGTATACGTTGCTGACGGGCATCATAGAACAGCTGCCGCGGCAAGGGTTGGGGAAGAAATGAGAAATTCAAACCCGGGCCACAATGGAAATGAAGAATACAATTTTTTCATGTCCGTGCTTTTTCCTGCCAGTCAACTTACCATAATTGACTATAACCGAGTTGTCAAAGATCTTAATGGATTAAGCCAACCGGATTTTATCGTTAAGTTGAATCAATATTTTTTGGTGAAAGAAAATGGAGACATTCCAACCAAGCCTGCTAGACTCCACGAATTTACCATGTACTTGGAAAACAAATGGTATACATTAGAAGTTAAGGAAGGTCTCGTGGATGAAAATGATCCAATAGGTAGCCTTGACGTCACAATCTTATCAAAATATATTTTAGATCCCATGCTTGATATTAAGGATTTAAGAAAATCTGATAGGATAGATTTTGTTGGAGGAATCAGGGGGATCGGTGAATTAAAGAAAAGAGTCGATAGTGGTGAAATGAAAGTTGCTTTTGCACTTTATCCTGTTTCCATGGATCAACTCATCAAAATTGCTGATACAGGAAACATCATGCCCCCAAAAACAACTTGGTTTGAACCAAAATTAAGAAGCGGGTTATTTTTACATGATCTCGAAATAGACTAAAAAAAAAGAGGTAATCCTAGTGACGCGTCACATGTATTAAAGCGCATCGGATTCACCTTGAACCCAGCGTAGTGGCTGAAACGTCAAGACGCTTTATCATTGACATGACACTAGTGGAAAACCTCTTTTTTTTAATTTACTATTTCAAGAATACAATTTTTAAGCTTCAAAAAGTTCCATTTTATTCAGGACATTTAAAGATTCTTCGATGGCATTGGCTGATTTTCTAAAAAGTGCCATTTCTTCATCAGTTAATTTAATTTCAATAATTTTTTCCACGCCATTTCTTCCAAGAATAACGGGTACCCCTAAATATATATCCTCCAACCCGTACTGTCCTTGAAGATAAGCACTTACAGGTAAAAGACGTTTGTGGTTAAGAGCAACCGATTCTACCATTTGGGCAGCAGCAGCCCCGGGAGCATGCCAAGCTGATGTTCCCATTAAACTTACCAGTTCCCCTCCCCCATGTTGAGTTCGTTTTATTATCTCTTCTAATTTCTCCTTTGAAAGAAGTTGGTCGATAGGAATTCCAGAGACTGTTGTATATCGAATTAACGGGACCATCGTGTCACCATGTCCACCTAGAATTAATGCTTGTATATCACTGGGAGAAACATTTAATTCCGCTGCTATAAAAGCCTTGTACCTAGCTGTATCTAGTATCCCCGACATGCCAAAAACCTTTGATGGGTCTATTTTAGCAGATAAATATGCCGTGTATGTCATTATATCAAGAGGATTAGAAACGACAATTATTTTTGCATCAGGTGAATATTTTAATATATTTTCGGTAACAGATTTAACTATCTTGGCATTTGTAAAAATCAAATCATCCCTACTCATACCGGGTTTCCTCGCTATTCCACTGGTGATCACAACTATTTTTGAACATTCTGTTCTTTCATAATCATTTGTTACCCCAATGGATTGTGAATTATGACCGAGTATTGGGGCACTTTGCCATATATCAAGAGATTTTCCCTCTGCAACACCTTCTTTAATATCAAGTAACAAAACTTCATGGGCGAGTTCTTTTTGAGCAATGATATTGGCACAGGTAGTACCCACATTACCTGCACCTACTATTGTAATTCTCATTTTTTATATTTTTTAAGTCAAACAAAATTTATGATGAAGAAAGATATATACTTATTTTTATATAATACAAAAAAAAAAGGAAAATGTTTATTTTATAGCAAGGAAAGCCTGCCCTGTTTATCTTGCTTCATAAATAGAAATCCTAAAAATACACCAATCCCTTTGTTATGTGACAATTTCACGCAAATCATTTAATACAGCGAACTCCCTGTACTACAATAAACTCCTTACATCAGGATTTTGCATAATACGTATTTGAAATTTTCTTAAGGTACTTTTACATTTATTGTGGTTTACTTGGTAGAATCAAGCAGCAATTGTTTGAATAAGTATGAACCAGGAGGAAGATACATGAGTAAAAAATACTAGGAAAAAGATAGGATTATAAATTTATATTCTTGAAATAATTCTTCTATTAATCTCTTATAAGCCATTTTTTATGTTGATTAAAATTAATGGAGGTTTTATAATTTTTAAGATTAAAAAAAGTAAATAATTTTATATCTTGGCACCAAATTTTAAAAACTAAAATAGAAAATGAAAAGAAAATTTAACATCCTGAATATCATTGCGTTGGTTGCTTTGTTCGTGTCAGCTTGTAATTCTTCACAACAGGAGCCTATTGAAAAGATTGAAATTGATGAATTCGAAGAAAAAGAAGTAATGATTAAGGAAGTAACCGGTTACCCGATTCCTACATCAATTGAGATAACGGAACTATTGAATGAGGCTAAGGCTGGATATATAATTGACTTGGCCAATTCCATTGAAAACGTGAATGAATATATAACTGAATCTTCAAAGGCTTTAAATTTAGGTGTTTATGGAACTGATCTAAGTTATGCCATTACTTATAACCAGACCCAAGAAACCATGAAATACTTCCAGGTATGTAAGGAACTTATTGATGAACTGAATATTTCTTCGGCATTCAATGATAGCCTTGAAATGAAGATTGAAAAAAATCTCGAGAACAAAGATTCACTAATCCACATTATTTCCGATTCTTTTTATGAAACGTACAAGTATTTAAAAACAAACGAGCAAGATAAATTATCTATCCTTGTTATCACCGGAAGTTGGGTGGAATCTATGTATATCACCACCCAAATGGCTTTAAATTCTAAAAACAACAACGAGATCAAGGAAATAATAAGGAACCAATCATCTTCTTTAAGCAAATTGTTGGAAATTATGGAACCTGTAAAAAATGATTCTTCAGTGAAGACAATTTATGATGGTTTATTGATTTTGAAAAAAGATTTTCCAGTTACCGGGGAAATTTCAGATGAAAGGATAAACCAAGTAGCTAAAGAAGTGAACACGATAAGGTCAGGGATTACAAAAAATTAATAAATTGATGGTTATAAAAAAAGAGCCGGGCGATTTCGTTCGGCTTTTTTTGTACCTATCCACTGGTTTCCGATGAATAAGATTCCAGTTAATCCATGAAACTTTTAGGTAAAACCAACACAAGTATGAATTTATAGGTTATTTTCTCAAGCTTTAACTGTAATTTTGTCAAAGGAGATTGATTTTGTTATGACAATATGTCCTTTAACGCAAGGAAGGTCTGTTAAAAAACATTAAAATTTATTACAAAATATTAAAATTAAAGATCCTTAAATCAGAAGATTAAAGTTTTATTAGTTTATTTATTACCACTTTTATAAAGAAGGTGGGTGAAAACAGTTATTTTTTTGTAGTAGGATACCAAATTTATTGGAAAAAATCTGGTACTTTCTTTGAAATAGCTGGTTTCAAAGAGAAAGAGAATAAAAATAATTAATAAAATTTAGGAGGTTTTTAAATGAAGAAATTTAGTTCATTAATTTTAGCGGCCATCCTGGGTAGTGGAATTACTATCGGGGTATTTCGCTATACGGGTATAGAGGATAGCAAATCGATTAAAATCGAGCATATTTCCAATACACCTGTTCAAGGTGCAGCTTATACCGTGGATGAAAAAGGTGAATTAGTACCACTGCAATTCACGGATGTGGCAGAAAATGTGATGCCATCCGTTGTTCATATTAAATCGACACAAATTAAACAAATGGATGGATCTAATCAACCCATGTATCAAAATGACCTTTTCAGGGAATTTTTTGGACCGGACTTTTTTAATATACCCCAGCAAAGAGGACCACAAACACGTGTTGGTTCAGGATCTGGAGTAATCATTAGCAAAGAAGGGTATATCGTGACCAACAACCACGTGATTGATAACGCGGATGATATAGAAGTAACTTTACATAATAACAGGGTATACAAGGCCAAGATCATAGGAACTGACCCTTCAACAGACTTGGCTCTTATTCAAATAAAAGAAAAGGATTTACCGGCAGCATCATTTGTAAATTCTGATAATGTGAAAGTAGGAGAATGGGTATTGGCAGTAGGAAATCCTTTCAACTTGAATTCAACGGTAACAGCTGGTATTGTCAGTGCTAAAGCTAGAAATATAAATATCTTGCATGATAAAAGCGCCATTGAATCATTTATTCAAACTGATGCAGCCATAAATCCGGGAAACAGCGGGGGAGCCCTGGTAAACCTTCAAGGTGGCCTAATTGGTATAAATACAGCAATAGCCAGTCCAACGGGATCCTATACCGGTTATGGTTTTGCAGTACCTTCTAATATCGTAAACAAGGTAGTGGAAGATTTATTGAAATATGGAATGGTTCAACGAGGTTTCCTGGGTGTCATGATTCGAAACATTAACGGTAATTTCGCCAAGGAAAAAGATTTGAAAGTTACCGAAGGTGTTTACGTGGACAGCGTGATGGCCAATAGTGCCGCGGGGGAAAGTGGAATAAAAGAAGGTGACGTGATTAAAGAAGTTAATGGTGTGACCATCAAATCAACTGGCGAGTTATTAGAACTTATTGGCCGCCACCGTCCCGGGGATGAAGTAAACCTAATGGTAGACAGGTTTGGAAAAATGAAAGAATTCAAGGTTACATTAAAAAACCTTCAAGGCAAAACAAAACTTGCCGAGAAGGGTGAAATGGAAATCCTTGACGTTCTCGGTGTTGAATTGGAAGAAGTGGATAATAAAATTGCCAAGAAATTAGATATCGAAGGTGGATTAAAAATTAAAAAATTACATCCCGGTAAACTTAAAAAGTACACGGATGTACGGGAAGGTTTTATCATCACTAAAATAGACGGTAAACAAGTTACATCACCAGAAGAACTGGTAAACCTGCTTAAAAATAAAGAAGGTGGAGTGATGATTGAGGGAGTTTACGAGGATTATCCCGGGAAATATTATTATGCATTTGGATTATAATTTTAACCATAGTGAGAATAATAAAAACTTTATGTCGAATTTAAAACTATTTGCTATGTTAGAACACCAAAAAATTGTGCTCCGGAATGTAGCAGATAACATGGAGTTGTTTAAAAAAGAGCTAATTAAATCATTAGCATGGTTAAATGCACATGAAATTACCCAATTACGTCGATGGTTGAAGGAAAATTACCGAACAACCCATAAGGAAATACTTGACGAGGTTTTCTTCATATCTCGTGTTGCTTCTTGATTATGATGGAAAGGTCTGGTATTTAAAAGGTGTCCGTTATAATATTGGACACCTTTTTTTACTTGTTGACTTAACAAAAATTTATTAAAAAAA
>CAZOSQ010000017.1:0-17670 GCA_964582245.1 uncultured Bacteroidales bacterium
ATAAGAATTTTATATAAAATCCTTTTAAAGAATCAATTAGGATGTGTGTTTTAAGAAGAGTAGCTAGACGTGTATTTTAAACTTTTTTCAACGTATTAATTTGTCACTTCTTTCTTGTTTTTTTTATCATTTTCTTCCCTATGATGAACATGTAAAATTCTGGGTTATTAACATTAAAAACAAGAGTAAAACAACCTGTTTTTCTTTAACAAGTAAAAATACCTGGGCCTTGGTTCGGGTGGTAAATTACAATGTTTTCACGTTTCCTCGAATAAACCGTGAATTACCGCGTATTTAACCAGTTGGGCAGTATTTTTCGCATCCAGTTTGGACATTATATTGGCACGATGTCCTTGGATAGTCCGTATGCTAAGATAAAGAATTTCAGCGATATCATTGCTGGTGTATCCCTTGCAGATTAACTTGAGAATTTCTATTTCCCTACCGGACAATGTTTCAAATTTTTGTACATCTTCATTTTTTATCTCCTTATTTTCTTCACTTATTGTAGCTGCAATGATTTTACCAAATTTAAACTCTTTACAGACTCCAAACATTCGAAACCTTTTTACTTCTTGATCCACATTCAAGAAATCTATGATCAATAAGGTAGAACTTTTCACTCCACTTAAACAGAACCTTATTTCGCTCATCACCTGGTCTTGAATTTGGGGCACCAATATTTCTTTAATATTTTTATTTATGATATCCTCTTCTTGGTACCCAAGAAAATCCAAAAATTTTTCATTAACTTCGATAAATTCAAAGTCCCGTAATAAAAAAGCGCCAAAAAAGGGATTTTTTAAAATAATGTTATGGTTCATGGTGAAAAAATCAACAGTGTGTTCTTTTTTCTTCCTTACATTTTTAAGAATATCAGTCATTTCGCTTAATGAAAAAGATTTCAGTAAAATACCACTTACCCCCAGCAGGACTGCTATTTTATTTATTTCCTTATTAATTTCATTAACCAAAAAATAAACCGGGACAGACAATGAGATATTTATTTGTTCGAGAATCTTGTAAAAATCAATTGTAGTGAATCCCGAATTATTGTACCCGCATATAATTACCAATGGCCTACTTTCCAATACCAATTTTATTCCCTCGGTAAAACTTGATGTACTAACCACCTGGAACCCTGATCTTTGAATAAACCTCGTGAAAACATCAACATATTTCTTGTCTCTTTCTATGATTAAAATTTGCTCCATTCGTCATTATCAACTGAATATTTTGAAAACAAGCTCTTACCATTCCTTCCCCTAGTAAAATAATAATTTAACCTGACAAGCATACGAGTATTTCAACCTGTTATTAAATTAACAAGTAATTGTACCCATACGAATTTAATAAAAGCTAGACAAGATTTTCCTTTCAGCCGGTTTTCCTACAATAATAATCATTTTCATCGTTCTGTTGGAAAACATAAACCGGATTTGGCAGATAATTTTCACAAAGCTTAACTTGGGAAAAAAAAGCGATTCTAGCACTTTTTATTTAAATAATAAAAAAAAAAGCAAAAAAAAGAATCATGAAACAATAAAGTTGTCTTCAAGAACAACTTTCTATAAAAAAGGAGAGAAAAAGTATCAATTAATGAAGTTTTTTGAATCCCTTACATTAACTTTCTAATCATATATTTGTTCTATTCTCATCTTATTTTTTTATATATCCGGATTTCGGTATTAAATTTACAACAAATAAGAAAACCACATGCGTGTCGAAAAAGATTTTCTTGGAAAATTATCAATTCCGGAACATGCCTTACATGGAATCCATTCTGAACGGGCAAAGAGAAATTTTCCTTCTTCCAATCCATTTGATATCAACTGGTATAAATCGCTAGGAACTATAAAAAAAGCTTGTTACCTTACCTGCCTGTCTTTCGTGGATAGTATACAAAAATATCACCCCGGGAAAAAATTTGCATTTCATATCCCTACCAAGGAAAAACTGGATTTATTGATAGTTGCGGCAGAAGAAATTGAATCAGGAAAATGGTTCGAACATTTTATCGTTCCAGCCATACAGGGTGGTGCAGGAACCAGTATAAATATGAATATCAATGAAATTATCACTAACCGTGCATTGATCCTTTCAGGAATTCCCCCCGGGTCTTATGAACATATTGATCCTGTAGAAGATGCCAACATCTACCAATCGACTAATGATGTGATTCCCACTTCTTTAAAGCTTACCATTATCCAATTATTGAACGAATTGGAAGAACAGATCAATGCCACGAGAAAGAAAATTGAAAACCTAGAAAACTCTTACCGCAACACCCTTCGGATTGCATACACGCAAATGCAAGAAGCAGTGCCTTCTACCTATGGTCGTTTATTCAGTACATATAATGATGCTTTGTCCAGGGATTGGTGGAGAGTGTCAAAATGCTTCGAGCGGGTCAAAGTAGTTAATCTTGGGGGAAGCGCTATAGGTACAGGAACTTCTGTACCAAGATTTTTCATGGTAGAAGTCATTCAACAACTCCATAAACTTACCGGGTTACCGTTAACTCGCGGGGAAAATTTACAGGATGCCACTTGTAACCTCGACCCCTTGGTAGAAGTTCATGGTATCATGAAGGCCCATGCTGTTAACTTGGAAAAAATATCCAATGACCTGCGTCTTTTATCCTCCGACCTATTACAAAAGAGGGAAATACAAATACCGGCCAAACAAATGGGAAGTTCTATCATGCCGGGAAAAGTAAACCCGGTGATACCGGAATTTGTCATCAGTGCTGCACATAAAGTATATGCCAATGACGTGTTAGTCAGCTCCCTCGCGTCACAGGGAGTGTTGGATCTAAACCCATATATCCCCACGATAGGAGATGCTATCATTGATAGTTTAAAATTACTTATTGCTGCAAATGAATCACTAGCTAACCATCTTTTGAATGAAACAAATATCAATTCTTCGATTGCAGGAGAGAAATTATATTCGTCCCCAGCAATAACAACTGTGCTTTTGCCGTATATCGGGTATAAAAAGGCAACAGATTTAGCCCATAAGATGAAAAACGAGGAAAAAGATGTCTTCCAAGCAAACCAAGACCTCAACCTCATGGCAGAAAGTGAATTGAGAGAAATATTAACCCCGGGGAAAATTATACAGGAAGGTTTTAGAATTCAAGATTTGTTAAAAAATGATACCAATGAGTAAGGGAAAGGAAAATAAACCACATATAGGTATTTTTGGTAGAAGAAACGTGGGAAAAAGCTCCTTGATAAATGTATTGGCAGGACAAGAACTTGCCATTGTTTCTGAAGCCCCCGGAACCACGACTGACCCTGTTAAAAAATCCATCGAGATAACTGGTATAGGAGCAGCTATATTAATTGACACCGCCGGAATCGATGACATAGGTTCCCTGGGAAACATGAGAGTCAATAAATCCAAGGACATCGTAAAAAGGATTGATGTGGCCATACTGGTAATTTCTGAAAACCACCTGGGAAAATATGAAAAGGAACTAGTGAATGATTTTCACGAAAATAAAGTACCTTTTATTGTTTTGCATAATAAAAGCGACATTCAACCACTGGAAGATGAGTTAAATAAATATTTCTCCGTGGAAATGAAGGTACCTATAGTGGATTTTTCAACCATTAATCCAGCAAACCTTGACCAAGTATATAAGTTAATACTCTCTGTCATACCGGCGGGGGTATTGTCTGCACCCTCCCTTCTAGGCGACTTGGTTTCCTACGGGGATATTGTTTTGCTGATTACCCCGATAGATATAGAAGCACCTGCAGGAAGGTTAATCCTTCCCCAGGTTCAAGCCATAAGGGATATACTTGATAATGATTGTATTGCCATCGTGGTAAAAGAAAAAGAAGTTGATGCTTTCTTGAAGAAATCGGGAATAAAACCTAAATTGGTGATTACCGATAGCCAGATATTCCTGAAAGCAGATGCGATGATTCCAAAAGACATCCCACTAACCGGGTTTAGTGTGCTTTTAGCCCGGCATAAAGGAGACTTTCCTCATTACTTGGAAGGGACACCTAAAATTTCAGAACTTAAAGATGGGGACCGGCTTTTATTGCTTGAATCCTGCACACACCAAGTAAGTTGTGATGATATCGGGCGGGTGAAAATCCCCAGGTGGATCAGCAATTTCACGGGTAAAAAACTGGAATTTGACGTGGTAGCGGGATTGGATAACCTTCCTCGTCCCATCACTGATTATGCCTTAGTGATACAATGTGGTGGTTGCATGATCACCCGAAAACAGATCATTAACCGGTTGCATCCTGCAGTACAAGCAAATATCCCTGTCACCAATTATGGGATGGCAATTGCTTATGTACAAGGCATCTATAATCGAGCTATCCAACCCTTTATAAAAACCGACCAAAATAATCCTGTCAATTACCTATAATTAATGTTTTTCATGACATCAAGGGAAAAAAAAATAGTCACACTACTGGAAAATCCAAGTTTCACGAAAGAGGATTTAGTTTTCCTGCTGAATGCATCCAGGGAAGAAGCTAAATTAATCTTTGATAAAGCTTCTGAAATAAAAAATAAATTCATTGGAAATATTGTTCATTTTCGAGGATTAATAGAGTTCTCCAATATCTGCAGGAAAAATTGCTATTATTGCGGGATCAGGAAAGACAATCGGCAGGTAACCAGGTACACGATTGAAGATGAAGAAATTTTAAAAGCTGCTCAATTTGCCCACGAAAATCATTTCGGATCCTTGGTTCTTCAATCCGGGGAATTAAATCATCCTGCCCATATAGACCGTATTGATTATCTTTTAAAAGAAATAAAAAAACTAACAGGGGGCAAACTTGGTATAACCCTTTCCCTTGGGGAACAATCCATTGAAACTTATCAGCGATGGCATAAAAGTGGCGGTCATAGGTACCTCCTACGGATTGAAACCTCCAACAGGGAGTTATATTACAAACTTCACCCGGAAGACCATTTACATGGTTATGAAACTCGTTTAGAAGCTCTTGAAAATCTTAAAAAGATAGGGTATCAAACAGGTACAGGAGTTATGATTGGCTTGCCTTTTCAAACCTTGGAAGATTTGGCAGAAGACCTCCTTTTCATGAACAATTTTGATGTGGATATGGTGGGTATGGGTCCATATATAGAACATCAGCAAACTCCCTTGTACAAGGATAAGGATAAGTTACTACCATTAGAAGAACGTTTTTTTCTATCCTTGAAAATGATATCCATACTAAGGATCATGATGAAGGACATAAATATTGCTGCAGCCACTGCTTTGCAATCCATAGACAAAATGGGAAGGGAAAAAGCCATTAAAGTAGGTGCAAATATTATCATGCCCAATATTACGCCGGGTAGCTACAGGAATGATTACAATCTCTATGACAATAAACCTTGTACCGATGAAGAAGCCGATGAATGCACCAATTGTTTGACTGCCCGAATCTCCATGATCCATCATGAAATAGGCTTTGATGAGTGGGGTGATTCAAAACATTTTTCCAACAGGAGATAAAACAAAGCCCCATACCCTCATGCCATTGACAATCATGTTACCCCGCGGTCAGCTTGCTAAAGCTCGGTTCATGCATATTTTAATTCCGGAACAGAAATTCTGAATATACTAATGCCCAATATACTAATGCATTAATAACTAATATACTAATAACATCAAATATATTCTTCAAGCATCTTTCTCAAGGAAACATAATCATCTGCTACCCTAAAATCGGGGTAATCTTCCTTCACGTTACCCGGAGGACAATATAGAATTCCCTCATCAGCTTCCTGGAGCATGGTAATATCATTATAAGAATCACCAAAAGCTATAACATTGTAATTAAGACTTTTCAATGCCTGAATCACTTTTCTCTTGGGATCTTTTTGCCTAAGCTTATAACCAATAATATTTCCTTCGTCGTCCACTTCCAGGGAGTGACAAAATAGGGTGGGATATTCCAGTTGTTTCATAAGGGGATCAGCAAATTCGATAAAGGTATCGGATACAACAATAAAACGGGTTGTTTCTTTCAGCCACCTGACCGTTTCTAACGCCCCTTCCAACGGTTTGATATTGGAAATTACCTCTTGGATATCCGCGAGTTTAAGTTTATGTTTTTCCAGGATTTTTAGACGATGCTGCATAAGCACATCATAATCTGTAATGTCCCTAGTGGTTAATTTGAGGTCATCAATTCCCGTGATCCTTGATACGTTGATCCACACTTCTGGAACCCAAACGCCTTCTAGATCAGAACATATTGCAAACATCCCACCTGTTTCCTTTTTCATTTACCCCTTGTATTTTTCTTTTAAATAATTTTTAAACGTGGGATAATCGTTTTCGATCGTCTCGTAAGATTCCTCTTTTTTATCTATCCCCTTTAAACTTTCGGGTATTTCGGGTTCTATGGATAGTATTTCCTTTATTTCCTTCGGAAATTTAGCAGGGTTAGCTGTTTCAAGGACAACTGATAATTGTTCTTTCTCAGCCATTTCAGGATAATTGGTAAAAAATCTTTTCAACCCGGACCACCCAACAGATCCATGAGGCTCTAACAAAACGTTGTTATCTTTGTAAGTACGTAATATAGTTTCCCTGGTTTCTTTATCTGTTATGCTAACAGCATACATGGTGTCTTTTATCTTATCAATATCGGGAGATTTAACTATGGTTCCCTTTTCATCCATCATACCATCATAAAGGGCTATCACCCTTGCTAAATTGCTAGGATGTCCCACGTTCATGGCGCTAGAGATACAATTATATGAGGGAACAATAGGTTGATATTTCCCTGTTCTAAAATAAAGGGGAACCTCATTATTTTCGTTGGTAGCCACCACAAATTTTTTCACCGGCAACCCCATTTTCCTTGCAATTAACCCTCCCATCAAATTACCGAAATTACCGGAAGGAACCGAAAATATAGTTTTATCATTTACATCGCGGGCGAGTTTCGAAAAGGCATAAAAATAATAAACTGCCTGGGGCAAAAGGCGACCAATATTGATAGAATTGGCTGAAGACAATGGTAAATGGTCTAACTCCGAATCGGAAAAAGCTTGTTTTGCCATAGCTTGACAATCATCAAATTTCCCTTTCACAGCTAGAACCTTAATATTTTCCTTTAAGGTTGTCATTTGTTTGCGTTGCCTTTCAGTTACCTCATTTTCAGGGTATAACAATACTACATCTATATTTTTAAGCTTGTAAAAAGCATTTGCGATCGCACTCCCAGTATCTCCTGAAGTGGCTGTAAGGATAAGCATTCTTTTGTTTTCCTGCTCGAGGAAATACTGCATCAATCTTCCCATTACCCGGGCGGCAAAATCTTTGAAAGATGCTGTTGGCCCTTGATCTAACCTAATCACGTATTTGCGTTCATAAATTTTTTCCATTGGGACTTCAAAATTATAAGCATCTTTTGTTATTTCCTTTAAATCAGCACTAGGTACTTGATCGTACAAGAATTTTTTCAATATATTATAAGCTATTTCACTATATTCCTTACCAAATAATGAAGATAATTCATCATTGCTAATCCTGGGAATAGAATCAGGCATATATAACCCTTTATCTGGGGCTAACCCTTTCAATAACGCATCTTTAAAAGAAACAGGAGTAGCTTTCCCGTTGGTCGAATAATACAAGATTGATTTCATATGATTTATATATTCATTATTCTTATTACATCAGCAAATACACCAGCTGCAGTAACCTCTGCACCTGCTCCATATCCCTTGATAATCATGGGTTGTTCTTTATATCTTTCCGTGGTAATTAATATAATATTATTACTTCCCTCCAGGTTATAAGCTGGATGATCTTTATCAACTGCTATAAGTTCTACACTCGCTTTTCCTTTTTCGAATTGAGCGACAAATCTCCATCGTTTGTTATCATCTTCCAGTTTTTTCCGTTTATTCTCAAATTCTGCATCAAGTTTATTTAATTCTTCCCAAAATTGTTCTTGGGTTCCCTCGAAACAACTATCCGGCAAAAAAGGCTGTACTTTAATGCTGTCGTATTCAATATCATAACCTGATTCACGTGCCAGGATCAATAATTTCCTTGCCACGTCGACACCACTAAGATCCACCCTTGGATCGGGTTCTGAAAAACCTTTTTCCTTGGCCAATTTCACCGCTTCACTTAGTTTTGTCTCAGAACTAAGAACATTAAAAATAAAATTTAATGTACCTGATAAGACAGCTTCCAAGGCTAAAATCTTATCACCACTTCTTATAAGATCATTGATGGTGCTGATAATTGGAAGGCCGGCCCCCACATTGGTTTCATATTTAAATTTAACGCCTTTTTCATTGGCCGTCTTGTGTAGATGTTTGAAATTATCCAGTTTTGACGAACAAGCTATTTTATTAGCTGTCACTATTGAGCAATATTTCTCAAGAACTTGTTCATACAATTTTGCAATACCTTCTTCGGCAGTACAATCAATGAACACACTATTTCGTAAATTGAAGATGCTGATCTGTTCAATGAATTTTTCCAAATTTGCAGGTTCACCCTTGGCTTCCAGTTCATCGGCATAATTCATAAGATCAATGCCTTTTTCATCAAGCAACATTTTCTTGGATCTTGCAATACCGGTCACCCGAACATTCAGTTGGTGATCTTCTCTTAATTTATCTTGTTGACTGCTAATTTGTTTTAAAAGACTACTTCCCACTGTTCCTACACCGACTATGAATAAATGTAAATCCTTGTAATGGGAAAGGAAAAAACCCTCGTGTATAGAGTTTAAAGCTTTTTTTAAGCTTTTTTGATTAATTACCACGGATATATTTAGCTCCGATGATCCTTGAGCAGTTGCTATCGCACTAATTCCATTTCGCGCTAAAGATGAAAACAAGGTAGCCGATATGCCGGGAGTATTTTTCATCCTTTCCCCAACAATGGCTATCACGGATAAATCTTGTTCAACCTGTACACCAATTTCCTTTTTTTGCTCTATTTCAATATAAAATTCTTTTTTTATTGCTTCTATCGCTTTATCACCATCTGCCGGGATCACGGCAAAACTGATAGAATATTCCGAAGATGCCTGTGTAATAAGTATTATGTTGACATTTACCTCGGCAAGTGCCCCGAACAGCCTACGGGAAATTCCTGTTGTACCTACCAAACCAGCCCCTAAAAGGGTAATCAAGTGTATTTTTTCAATAGAGGAAACTCCCTTTATCAAGGAAGAATTTTCAAATTGCTTGTTTGAACTAATTAAAGTTCCCGTTCCCTTTGGGTTTAGTATATTTTTTATAGATATGGGAATATTCTTTTTATAAACGGGTTGTATGGTAGGAGTGTAAATGACGGAAGCCCCAAAATGAGATAGTTCCATAGCTTCGGCGTAGCTAAGGGTATCTATCGCGTAAGCTTTTTCCACAATGTTAGGATCAGCTGTCATAAACCCGTCCATATCTGTCCATATCTCTAACATGGAAGCATTCAATGCTGCCGCCAGGATGGCCGCTGAATAATCTGCTCCCCCTCTCCCGAGCGTGGTGGTGTAGCCATTCATATCACTCCCAATAAAACCGGGTATAATAGAATATTTCTTCACGTGAAGAAACCTATCGCTGAACAACCTATTGGTTGCTTCAAAATTGACCTTGGCTTTCCCATACTCGTTGTTGGTCTTAATGAAATCACGGGCATCTATATACACAGCATTATTTACCAAGCTTGATAAAATTTGGGCAGATATTCTTTCACCAAAACTTAATATATAATCATTTGTCCTGTCGGTAATATCATGCAATAAATACATTCCTTGAAACAATTCATCCAATTCAGACAACAAGGGATCTACCACTTTCAATAAAGCTTCACGGTTCTCATTTGTGACTACCTCATTGATAATATTTATATGCTGATCCTTTAACTTCTTTAACTCTTTCTTATAATCATCATTCCCTTTAATTGCCAATTCTGTAATTTGCAACAATTGATCTGTCACCCCTTGAAGAGCAGATAAAATAATAATACTGCCGATAGGTTGACTTTCGATTATTTTTTTAACCGAGAAAAAATTACCCGGGGAACTTAAACATGCACCACCAAATTTCAGCACTTTCATAATTTACTTTTTTTTTACCAATGAAATTAAGCACTGGCAATTTCTGCATTTCTTTCAATTTTTTTGACCAAACCCTGCAATACCTTACCCGGTCCAACTTCAATAAAAACAGATGCACCATCAGCTACCATATTTTTAACCGATTGGGTCCATTTTACCGGTGCGGTAAGCTGTTTAACCAAGTTGATTTTTATTTCCCCGGGATCTTGAACAGGCTTCGCCAATACATTCTGGTAAATAGGACACATAGGTGCATTAAAGCTAGTATTCATAATGGCTTGTTCCAATTCCAATCTTGCAGGTTCCATCAAGGGGGAATGGAATGCTCCTCCCACGGGTAATTTCAGGGCACGCTTAGCTCCTTTCCCTGTCAATTGTTCAATGGCTTTATCAATTCCTTCTATGGATCCGGATATCACCACTTGTCCCGGGCTGTTGTAATTAGCCGGAACAACGACTTCTTCAATGGACTGACATACTTCTTCCACGATGGAATCGTCTAACCCCAGGATGGCTGCCATAGTGGATGATTGCATTTCACATGCTTTTTGCATTGCCAGGGCCCTGCTTGAAACCAGTCGCAAACCATCTTCAAAATTTAAAGCACCACTGGCAACCAACGCGGAAAACTCCCCCAGTGAATGTCCTGCAACCATAGCCGGTTGAAAATCTTCCAATGTTTTTGCTAAAATTACGGAATGAAGGAAAATAGCTGGTTGTGTAACTTTCGTCTGTCTTAGATCTTCACCAGTTCCGGAAAACATTAAGTCAGTGATCCCGAATCCCAAAATATCATTTGCTTTTTCAAATAATTCCTTTGCCATGGGAAATTGGTCATAAAGATCTTTCCCCATACCTACAAATTGTGAACCCTGACCGGGAAAAACATATGCTTTCATATAATTCCGTATTTTTTTATGGACATTTTATCCGTTAATATTTAATTAGGATCAATCCTTACCTATTTACATGGACATAATAGTCCATTTTAAAAGATGAATTGGATTATCCATTATTAAAAACAAAGACAAAAATAAACAGTCTATCCTTAAAATCATTGAAATATTCAGTTTTTTTTAAGAATATGGTTACAAGCCACGATTTGCGGCCTCAGTAGGTAATTTTACATGAAGGAATTTTGCCTTTCCTTTATTAAGAAATTAGATCATGAAGGATTAAAGATTTGTGGAATGTCTTGTAAATCAAGGTTACTTAATCTTTTTTCCCTAGGTGAAGCTCCCGGTTTAAAAAACCCTGTCATTTATCAATAACAGGGTTTGAATTGCTTTATTTGTGAAATGGTAATCTAAAAATCCATCCTGTAGATGGGCATACCGTATAACTTATACTTCTTGAAAACATGCCCGTAATTTTTCTCAGAAAGGTTTACAACAGCATTTTTTGTATCCATTAGGGCATGAATCACTGATTTATAGTTATCTTCCAAGGCCTTTTCGGATGTTTTCTTTACCAGGATCTGTCCTAATCCCCTGAATTTTAAAGAAGCATTTGAAGCTAACATTTTTATGATAATGGTATTGAAATTTTTGGAAATATGATCCTTCACGTTTAAAACAAAACCAACCACTTCTTTTTTATACTCGGCAAGCATCACGTAACCGGGATCAATAAATCCGACCATTTTTTCATATCTTTCTTTAAATTCTTCCCATTTTATGGGGGTAAAAAGAAAAGTTGATTTAAAAGTATTCATGATGAACTGGAAGATCTTTTTTAATTCCGTTTCATAGTCGTCCATATTAATACTCCTAATGGTTACTCCCATGTCGGTCAATTGTTTTTCCCTTTCACGGATAAAAGGATTATCGTAGTTCATGTTCTCATCAATATTGGAAACATACTCGGAGATAGGCAAAAAACCAACATCCTGGAAATGGTTCTTGTAATAAATAGGATTATGAGGTTCAAAAATAAAAGGATCTTTGTCTCCATTATCATTGAAAAGGTAATTATCCCAAGTTGAACCATTCATGGGTCCTATCAGGAAGGTAACCCCTTCTACCTTTGCTTGCAACACAGCATGATCCAATAACTTCTTACTGGCATAGCTGTCATTCAGTGATTCATAATTACCTAAAGTTCCACATTCATAGCCATTATAATTTAATGCTGCATTTTTATATAAAGCAACCGAAGATAGCGGCTTGTTTCTTTCTAGTAACACGTAGACCCCCCTTAAAAGATCTTCGTTATAACTGAAACTTGTTTTGGATAACACCTCATCGGTGTAAATTGATTTTCTTAGGTTCTCAATTAAATGAAAATTACTATCACCTGGTAATGTTTTGATAATTTTCATATGCTTTATTTTAAGGTTAATTTTAAAATCCTATAAACGTTTGTTGTTATAACAGCAACAAACTTGTTATCAATTGGTTTTTGTTTTTTTTGAACAGGTAATTCCAATTAAAACTCTTTTTAATTAATCACCCATCCAGCTTGTTTTATGTAAATTTAAATAATAATTATTTTAATAAAGACTTTTTTTTGGAAAAACTTTAAACACCCTTTTAAATTTTTTGTTCACTTTTAATAAAGCATTCTTGCTTTAATTGTATTAGGAACGTCTTTTAATTCCTTTAACACTCCTTTTCCCAGTTCACTTTCAGTATCAATAATGACATAACCTATATCGGCATCTGTTTGCAAGTATTCTGAAGCGATATTTATTCCCCTTGAAGTGAAAATGTAATTAATATCCCGCAAAACACCTGGCAAATTTTTATGAATATGAAGGAATCTCTGCTTGGCTTTATTGGGTTGGAGAGAAACCTGGACGAAATTTGTCGCACCAATGGTTGATCCGATATCACTATATTTGACCATTTTTTCGGCTACTTCCAATCCAATATTGGCTTGAGCTTCCTGTGTACTTCCTCCAATATGGGGGGTTAACAGTACGTTATCAAATTTTTGCAGTTCAGTGTGAAAAGGATCTTCGATTGATGCAGGCTCATCGGGAAAAACATCCAATGCAGCGCCATGAATATGTCCGTTTTCTAAATTCTTGGCTAGTTCTTTATAATCAACTACATCGCCTCTTGAAGCATTGATGAGAAATGCTCCCTCTTTCATATTGGAAAATTCCCTTGACGAAATCATATTTTTCGTCATGGGTGTTGAGGGCACGTGGAGAGTTACTATATCTGAGATTTTCAGTAGGTCTTCTAAAGATGAACAAGGTTCAGCATTTCCAAGGTTCAATTTTTTTTCTACATCAAAATAATGAACCTTCATACCCAAAGCCTCGGCCAATACGGAAACTTGGGAACCAATATGACCATACCCAACGATTCCCAGGGTTTTGTTTCGTACCTCGTAAGAATACTTAGCCGTTTTCAACCATTTCCCTTGGTGAGCCAAGGAATTTTTGGTAGGAATACCCCGCATGAGCATGATGCATTCAGCAATTACCAATTCTGCTACCGACCTGGTATTTGAAAAGGGTGCATTAAATACCGGGATACCTTTTAATTTAGCAAGGTGTAAATCCACCTGGTTAGTCCCGATGCTAAAACATCCTATGGATATAAGCTTTTTAGCATGTTGCAACACTTCTTTCTTTAACTGTGTCCTTGATCTAATTCCTATAATATGTGTATTTTTTATTTTCTCTATTAATTCTTTTTCATCCAATGCAGTACTTAGATTTTCAACATTGTTATATCCAGATTCATGAAAGTGATTCAAAGCCGATTCATGAACTCCTTCAAGAAGTAATACTTTAATTTTTCTTTTGTCTAAAGAATACTTGTTCATTTGTTGTTTTTATTTTATTTCAATAAAATGATATTCTACTTTTTGATAAAAAATATCTCCATTTTTAATTTTTTCCGCCACGTATGAAACTTTTATGGGCCATGATGTCTTGTAATTAATCAAATAATCAGCCCTTTCCATCCCCGCATAATTTTTGTTTCGAGTGAAATTGTCTTGATCTTGGTTTTGAATCTCATCTGCTGTTAATTCTTCATGTCGAACGGTGTTATAAATAACCGTGCATGTTTTGTTTTCCACATCAAGATTTTCCACGTGGGTCTCGAGGGTGGCTGGATAATAAGAACCTTTTTCACCGGAAGGAATATATACACCCCTTACTTGCTTTTCCTTTAGATGCAGAACCTGGTTGTAAGCACCAAGCAATATTCCTGTTATATCCAAGGCATGAGAAATAATTTCATCTTTAGTATTTATCCGGGTTATGAAACGATTCTTAATTTCTTCTATTTCATCGCTCGAAAAATTATATTCTTCTAAATGAATTAAAGAACTCTCCAGTGAATCTGCAAGATGATAAAAGACAAGTTGAATCTCTGGCCAATTTAGTAATTCCTTGAATTTTCCCCTCTTAGATATTTTTAACTTGTATTTTAGTTCGCCAATTTCCTCGAGTTTTTTGTTCATGATCTCCTTGAAAAGAACATCCGGTAAATCATTGCTGATCCCAACCATTAAGTCATTGCATATCCAATCAATGATATAATATTGCTCATTGGAATCAACCACGGATATAGTATGGTTGCTTGAAAGAACATTATCTTTTTTTTCATCTTTACCAAAAGATTGGAAAACGTTCACCTGGACCTGGTAAGAATCACCTAAATTCCAACCGGGAATGATGGTTAACATACTATCTTGGGTTACACTGTTGCATTGAAAACCCGGGGTAAAATACCTTTCAGAATCTACATTGCCACTATCCCCGAAATATTTCCATAAACCATATCGCTCCCCCTCTAAAAAATTTCCTTTTTGAGCGGGAAAACCATTATCATAATAGGACATGACATCACCATTCAATGTATCTTTTTTGTAACTTTCTTCATACTGCAACTGGCCATTCATGTACCATCCGCGAGCATTTCCTTGTTTTTTACCTAAATCATAATTTATTTCTTCTTTTTTTCTCCCGTTTTCATAATACCAGGTACATTTTCCATGTTTCACCGCCTCCAAATGCAATCCTTGATGATTTGTCAGTTTCCAATTAATGGTCGGAACCAACCCCGCGTAAGTCGATTCCATTTGAAGTTGACCACTCATGTAAAAATCTTTCACGTGGTAGAGAGTATCAATGTTTTTATCTTCTATTACTACGCGGTAATATGAAGCGGAATCACGTGAACATGCTTCCCATTCTTGATTAAAATATCCCACAGTATCTTGACTAAAGAGGATAGAAAATCCAAAAAAGAAGTACAAGACTATAAAATATCTTTTGCTGTTTATCATTCAATATTCCTCACTGGTTCATAAATAAACAAAGGTAGCCAATTTGAATTTACCCAGTATGAATATACTTAAAAATATTTCCATGACAAACTTTTGAGAAAATGGATTTCAGTGGAGAAAAAAGAAGAAAAACTTAAAAAATAACATTTTTGTTTCAATCATCGTAAAAGTGCTTGGTTTTGTCCCACTAAAGCTACCAGGAAGCGTGCTTGAAGACAAATTTATAGGTACCCGTTTTAAACTGGTTACCCATGGGAATTTATATAAAAAAAAGATAATGATTAAAAACCACTTCAAGATAAAATTAAACTTCTTGGCTCTTTACCTTGTTAATCAAACTAGGAGTTTTTATCCTCCTCCAATCATTTAAGTAATACAAGTAAAAATGTACCAAGAAAAATTAATAATTAAATAAGTTTATTCCCATGGTTATTATAAATATAATTTGCTATTTCGTAAATGATTAAAAGAATATATAATTACAGGTGATTGGCTTATCGATATTTTCTTAGTAACCGATATGAAAGTAATAAAGATACTTTTTAATCTTATTAAAACTTGAATTTATAATAATGATACTTAATTGAAATTGAATTATTACTAACCTTTAAAATCAAACACTATGGCTTTTGAATTACCAAAATTACCTTATGAGAAAAATGCACTTGAACCATTTATCAGCAGTAAAACATTAGAGTTCCACCATGGAAAACATCATCAAAAATACGTGGATACATTGAATGAATTAACCCGGGGCACTCCATTTGAGAACAGTAGCCTAGAAGAAATTATCAAGGAAGCCGATGGAGCTATTTTTAACAATGGAGCCCAAGTATGGAACCATAATTTTTATTTTTCCTCCCTTGCGCCCGGCAGTGCAAAAGCACCCACTGGAGAATTGTCCGATGCCATCATTAATTCTTTTGATTCATTTGATGAATTCAAGGAAGAGTTTGCACAAGCTTGTGCCAAGCTGTTTGGATCGGGATGGACATGGCTGGTGGCAAAAGAAAATGGAAATTTAGAAATAATGCAAGGTGCCAACGCCGATAATCCCATTAGAGAGGGTTTAACCCCCATTATGACCTGCGATGTTTGGGAACATGCTTATTATCTTGATTATCAAAACAAAAGACCAGAATATGTAAAACAATTTTGGGAGGTGCTTGATTGGAAGATCATTGAAAAAAGATACAAAGAATACGTCATGCAAAATCAACATGCATAGATGATATTTCGGAATGAACTTTTAAAAGGTGTCCAACGGGCACCTTTTTTTATATCATTTTACCAGGATCCGCTGTTAGAAAGCTCTACAACTGACCCTTCTCCGGGCATTTCTATGGATGTTTCAGGTTTTCCCGAATAAGAGACTGTCCCTTTTCCACTTATGTATATATCTAATTCTTGGTAAACGCGTACAGCAATGTCCCCGTTGCCACTTATTTTAGCATCGCATATATTTGTTGGCAAGTATAAAGCATCAATATTTCCGGTCCCGGTTATCTTCAAATCACTGATCTCGGCACCTCCATCGGTGAAAAATATATCACCGTATCCATTGACTTCAGCATCCAGGTAATAGGTATTTAAATTGGTATAACTTATATCTCCATTTCCATTTAAAAGGATTTTTGATTTATCAGCCATGGCATCATACACCCTAACTTGACCAGCCCCATTGTGTTCCAAATAAGCCATCAATGGCAAACGAATTACAATGGTGGGATCTTCCCTTGTTCTTAAACATCGATCATTGGCAGTACTAATAACCAAATTTTTTAAATCATTGGAATTTTCTACTTCAGTGGAAACATACGGGAAAATTGTTTCATAGGTTGTTACTTCAACTTCGATAGAATCACCAGATATGGTTGAATCTTGGTAAATATCCACGTCGTAGGATCCTTCTATAATGACTCCATCAAAATATCCAAGATAACGTGTTTCAGTAAGTATTGAACCTTCGCCTTTTATGCATTTTTTGCAAGAACCAAATAGGATAATGATGGAAATTAAAATCAAATTTAAATAGAGAAAATTCCTTTTCATAATTCTCATGTTAAATGTATATGATACTTTTAATTGTAAAAATAATATTTTTTCTCAACTACCCTTCCATCAATTGGTAAAATAATCGAGAATCACGAAAAACCTTTATAGCCTTTAATTTTCTACGAAGTTTGTTGTATAAAAGTTTCTTTTCATGGTTCTACTAACATTTTTGTGGGTAGATTTAGTAACATATAATCTTTTTATTTTTTTTAGGTTTGGGTTAGAAGCTGGAAGCCGGAAGTATCTTTACTTCCATCTTCTGGCTTCCAACTTCCAA
>CAZOSQ010000018.1:0-17400 GCA_964582245.1 uncultured Bacteroidales bacterium
ACAACTATCATTGATGCATCTTGTGCCGAAGTTGAACGAAATTCCTTCAACCCTGAGAGAGATTCTAATTCCTTCTCTATAGGCCTTGTAATCAAATTCTCTATATCTGCCGGGGAATTCCCGGGATAATAAGTTTGAACTATAATGGTAGGAATTACCACGTCAGGAAAAAGTTCCTTTGGTAAGTTCCTGTAGGTGTAAACACCAAAAAGAATAATTATCCCGGTAAGTAAAAAAACCGTGTTCTTATTCTTTAATGCGACCGTGGTTAATTTAAAATCTCTTACGATCTTATCTTTAATTTCTTTACTGCTCATGCTTCTATTCTTTATTTTTCAATAATAACTGTCCCATCAGAAACTTGGTTATACCCCTTGACGATGATCCTATCCCCGGGATTAATTCCAGCTTTTAACTCGGTTAAATCTTCGAAAGACTTCCCGGTTTTTATATACACTTTATTGGCAAGCATTTTTTTTCCAGATTCTTTGGCCGTGTAAACGTAAGAACCTTTAAAATCTCTTTTAATAATAATCGAAGGCACAACCAGGGCTGAATCTGATGAATAATCATTAATACGAATAATACTCATGGAATTAGGCTTTATTCTTTCATCCATATTTTTCATCCGTAACTCGATTTCAAAAGTCCTGCTATCCCTATCTAATACGCTTGACGTGCGATAAATAGGAATTTCCCTAGTGATCTCGGGATAATTAGGAAAACTAACCAGTACATTTGCACCTTTTTCTACATCTTGGATATATATCTCGGTAATGTTGGCTGTCATTTTCAAGTTATTCAAATTTACAACCTGCATTAATCTAGCCCCCGGGGCACCGAGTTCGCCTTCCTTTTGGAATATTTTATTGATAATTCCGTCAAAAGGTGCGCGAATAAGTGACATAGCCAGTTGTGATTCCAGTGTGTTTAAACGTGCTTCGGCTTGTTCTTTCCTATTTTTTGCCTCCAGGTACTGCATTTCAGAACCAATATTTTGATCCCAAAGAGCTTTCTGTTTTTCATAAAGTTGCTTGGCAAGCTCTAAACCCGTTTTAACTTCATCGATTGAATTACGTGTCACGGAAGTGTTTAATGTCACGAGCAAATCACCTTTTTTAACCCGCTGTCCCTCTACCACGTGTATATTTTTAATTTGCCCACCAATTTCCGGGCTAATATAAGCATCCTGCAATGATTCAACCATACCACTTACCTCGAAAAAATGTTCAAATGAATCATAATTCATGGTTTTAAGCTCCACGGGCACACCATTCACCTTAGTAGAATCAGGTAATTTTGTCATTAGCTCCTTATTTTCCATTTCAAGCCTATGAATCTCATCCTTGTTTTTATCTATTTTTTCCTTAATAACCGCTTCTTCATTTTTACAGGCAGTTATTAATAATAATCCTGTTAAAATAACCAATACTTTCTTCATGTTCCCGTATTTTAAAATTTATTCAATGCTTTTTCTAACTCTAATTTTGCACCTATTAACTCATTTACCGTGTTGATATATTCTGATTGATTTTGAAGGTACTGATTCTGTACCTGTGTAAGCTCGGTACTTGAAGCTAACCCATTCTTGTACTTAATGATTGTTTTCTCGTATATTCTCTTGGAAAGGGCAATATTTTCCAAGGTATATTCATACTTATCCATGGCTGATATGTAAGAAGATTTTGCTTCCTCAAATCCCATGATTAATCCCCTAACCGCATCCGAGTTTGAATTTTGTGTTTTTATTAATTCTATTTTAGCTTGTTGTACTTTAGACACTCTTTCAAAACTACTAAATAGTGGGATGGAAACATTTACACCCAATACATCCGGTGGCTGTATATCAATAGCATCCTTATTTAAATTTTCATGACGCCTGTAGTAGGCAGAAACCGTGGGCAGGAAAGCTGATTTTTGTAATTTAACATTTTGTTCTTTTAACTGCTCTTGGGTTTTTAATAAATTATACCTGGGATCTTGCTCTACAACATATTCCTCTTGTAAAATATTTGTAAAATTCATTGTCTCAACTAGATTTTGTAATGTATCTGCTAAAACAACTTTTTTATCAAAATCAAGACCTATTTGAAATTTTAGAAGCCTATCAACAATCTCAAGCTGCCGGTTCAATGTAGAAATTGAATTTTGCATTGTCAGCATTGACAATTTTAATTGATCAACATCTGTTTCTTCCACTAATCCTTGTTCAAACATAGCATTTATATCAAAGTATAATTGCCGGGTATTCTCATAAGTAGAATCCATAATTTCAAGGTTTTCTTTCGTGATAAGCACTAGGAAGTATGAATTAATCACATTTGCAATAACATCATTTTCAATAGATTCATAGCCATAATTCGACAAGTTTTTATATATCTTGGATGTTTGAAGGCCAACTAAATAGGATCCACTAAATATCAATTGGGTAACTGTAAAGTCAATTACGGCACTTTGTTTAGACTGATTAATTCTTTCTTCTAAGGCATTTTCTATGATCCTCGCACTATCTGCAGGATTTTGCATTAAATCTCTAATCACTTCTGGATCAGTTAAAACATCCTGCAAATAAAAAGCTTCAAAAAATTCTGGTACTGTAAAATTATAAGTCCAAGATCCAGTAGCTTCTGCATGAGGTAAACCCATTGCCGTAGTTTCCCAAATTTTCTTTTTTGCACTTTCAATATCCAATTTGGCATTCTTCAAAGTCAGGTTATATTCCAGGGCATATTTTTTAGCCTCTTCCAAGCTAATCAAAAGAACCGAATCATTTTGGCCATAACCCGAATGCATCAAAAAAAGAAAAATTATCCCGATTAAACTCCTGGTAAAAATTATTTTCCTCATTTCATCTTTTTTAAATTATCTTCTAAAACTTTATTTCCTTCCTCACTTGCAATGCCGCGGATATGATACTCCAACATCTCAACAAGCATTTTCTTTATATCTAGTTCTTGGTAATTGAAACAATGGTTTTGGGCCATACTTTCAATCCTTGTCACGTATATTTTAGCTATCAACTCTTCATCCAGTTTTTTCCGGTACAGTCCCTCTTTTTTCCCCTTTTTTAAGTTTCCGAGCATGGTATTGTACATGTTATCGAGCTTTTTTTCTTGCATATTTTGCTGAATCGCCGGGTAATATTTTTTCAGGTCATATTCAATGGTAGGACTATACTGGCGAATTATATTCATTACGAACTGGTTAACCTCGAACATTTCCTCGATGGCATTTAATCCTTTCTGAAAAATTGCGCTGTATTCTCGTGCTAATTTTTCTTTATCATATTCAATAACAACTTTTACAAGGCTTGCCTTATCGACAAAATGGGTGTACAAGGTTTTTTTAGAAATACCTAATTCCCTTGCAACATCATCCATGGTGACGCTTTTTATTCCAAACTTCTTATAAAGCTCACAAACCTTCTCAATAATATACTGTTGTTCCTCGTTCATACAACAAAGGTATAAAAAAATACACGATAAAAACTTTTAACGTAATAAAAGTTTCCATAGTATAAAAATTTTTCTGAAATAAGAATGATTTTTTAACGGTAGTCCATTAAATCAAGAAAAAAAATCCTACTATGAGCCAAGATTTTATATCCAATTCGAGTGTACAATAAAAATCCCTGCTAAAAAACAATGAAATAGATTCATTTTGCTTTAGCTTGATTTAAATTAATCTAGAACATAAGAATATGTAGCTGCATCCTTTGCCATTTTCCAGTATGACTTTGATAATTTAGGGTTGTCCTTTTTATGTATCCTACTTAACCCTGCATATGCAATTGACTGGTAATGAGGAGAGCGATCTCCAAAAAGAGGTGTCAATTCCAATCCCTGCTTATAATCTTTCTCTGCTTTAACCATATCCAATTTATATTTCTCTTCAATGGCGCCTTTAAAAACAAATGCATTCATTAACACGAACTTGTTATCTTTATAATCAAATAGTTTAATCAAAAATGGCACAGCTTCTTGGAATTTTTCATTCTCAATTAACATCTCCACGTATCGCGATAAAAAATATGGATTCCTAGGGTACAAATTATGCAATTTTTCAGCATATAATAATGCTTTCGAGGACTCTTTTTCAAAATTCATATAAATGATGCTGGTGAATAACAATGACTCTGCCCTGACAAAAATAGTATGATCGCAAGCATGTTTTAATTGTGAAAGTCCTTCTTTTTTATTTCCCTTTTTAAAAAGCATGACAAAAGGTTTGTAAAATGGATGATACTCCGGGTATGCTTCTATATAATAACTATATAATCCCGTGATAAATAAAAATTCGGGGAATTTTTCGATATAATCAAAAGCTTTCAAAACGTGCTTGTAGGAAGGTGATGCATGTGGAATTACTTTGCTCTGGGATCCTATATCGGCATAATACATCATGAGCATTCCCCTGGAAATCAATTGAAAAAAACATCCCTCTATATCCTTTTCATTTTTCTCAAGCATCTCGGAGGAAAGTTGAATGGTTTTTTCCATGGCAGATATAAATTTTTGCTCCTTCTCAAAATTATGTGGTGTGATTGGAAAATTTTTCCAATATACTTGAATGCCTTCTAAAAAAACTCCAGCAGGATGCCCCGGTAATTCATTAACTACCTCCTTATAAATTGTTCCAGATTTTTCGAATTGACAATTGTACATATAATTGATGCCCATTTCTATCTTCTCAATTAAGACCTGATCATTCAAAAGCCTTTGAGAATAATTGGAAACGGAAATAGCCATAATACACCCAACCAATAAAGTTCTAATCATGATAATAAAATATTATGACGCTAAGAAACTAACTTAAAGCCTATTAAAGTTTTACTCACATAAAACATAATTGTATAAAAATAATAATTTCTTCAAAAGTAATATTCTTGAAGGATTAAAAAAAGTAAACCATTTTCGTTGCTTTTAAATTTTTATAAATTTATTTTCTTGGATACGAGATGCAATGATCGCTATCTTTTACAAAAAAAAAATATGTAGGGGAAATAATAAATAGATTTTTTTTATCTTTCTGAAAAAATAATGATCCTAGTATCACGCTTTAAATAGCAGTTAGGAATACTCTCTAACTAAGTGCTGTGGCATATACTGATCCGTCAAAGCGGTCAATTATGTAACTAGGATAAGGTTTGTCCCGATCAATAATCACTGGATTCTTCCAGCCTAAACTTTTTAAAAATGAAAGTAAAAAAAGCCTCTGAAGAAGAAATTCGAAAAACCATTAATTGGGGAACTTGGAAAAAAGAGCCTTCTGAATTTCCATGGTTTTACGATGAAAAAGAAACTTGCTACATTATGGAAGGAAGAGCATCTGTTAAAGATAATGATTCCAACGAGATCACCTTTGGCCCCGGCGATTTCGTTGAATTTGAAAAAGGACTACATTGCACATGGATTATCCATGAAACTATTCGGAAAAAATATAATTTTGGGTAATTTGAAACTCTTATTTGTGTTCGATTAAAAATCGTTCAGTTATTTATACCCTCATCGAAGATGACCCCGGGTAAAATCCCCATGCCATGCTTTACTCCCAAGAACATGATTAAGCAAGAGGATTTCACCTGGCTCGTACATTTAATTTTCTTAAACCTTTTACATTGATTGTAGTTTTCTTACAAGAACTACTTCCTAAGAAGTAAAAGCATGGGAATATATAATCATGCATGGTACTGGTTTATTTTAAATAAATTATTAAACATATTTATTTTTAAACTTACCCGGATGAATCCTTGTTATTAATCAATAGAATAAAATCAAACTACATTTTAAATGACCATGTTTTTTTTAAAAAAGAAAATTATATATGTCTTTTTATTTTTACTTCAATTTTCTTCAATGACATTTGGACAAGAAGAAAATGTTTTTTTCCCCTCGGCAAATGATACTATTATTATAAAGGAACCCGAATTAGCCATTTTACAGGAAGAATATTTCATTGATCTTTATTTAGCACGCATGGTTTTAGATAGTCTTGTCTCTCATTTTCCCGGTATGGAACCCCAAAAAAATCAAATATTTATTAAAGATTATGAAATTGAAGCTATTGAACGTTTAATTCAAGAAAAGGAATTCCGGGTAAAATTAGGGTATATTTCACAAATAAATATGCTACTGGATAGAGAACTGGAAGAAAAAGAAAAATGTTTGCAGCAAATTAAGAGATCTTTTCAATATAGAAAGCAAAGAAACTTTTTTATAGGTAGTAGCTTGTTATTTGGTATTACTACCATTATACTTTCCATAGCCAGGTGATAGCTATTGCAAGAAAAAAACTATTGCTTTTTTTTGGAAAAAATGAACTTTTTCCACTAAATGTTAATTATTCTAAAAGTAAATCAAGGATATTTTAAAACTAAGAAAAGAATACAAATTATGAAGAAATAATGTTGATCCTTGATTATTATAATTTCTAAAAACTAAAATGAATGAAAAATTTGATAAAAAGTGGGATTTTGATCTTTTTCTTTATGATCCCGGGAACATTAACCTTCCATTCTTGCAAAACTGTTCCTATTAGCGGTAGAAAACAAGTTAACCTTTTACCGGAAGGACTCCTAAGGGATATGAGTTATAGCACGTATAATGATTTTTTAAAGAACAATAAACAAGCCAATGATACAGAAGCAATATCAATGGTTAAAAATGTTGGCTATAATATTTCAAATGCTGTAATTCGTTACATGACTAAGAATGGATACGAGGATAGAATCGACAATTTCAAATGGGAATTCAACTTAATACAGGACGAGTTGGTAAATGCCTGGGCTATGCCAGGGGGCAAAGTTGCTGTATACACTGGTATATTACCGGTTACTGAAACACCCGAGGGATTGGCTGTTGTTATGGCTCATGAAATAGCGCATGTGATAGCTCGTCATGGAAACGAGCGAATGAGCCAGCAACTTGCTGTGCAACTTGGAGGCATAGCACTATCAGTTGCTATAAAAGAAAAACCGGAAAAAACACGGGAACTTTTTTTGGCTGCCTACGGGGTAACAACTGCTGTCGGGGTTATCCTCCCCTACTCCCGGAAACATGAAACAGAGGCTGATAAATTGGGCTTGATTTTTATGGCTATGGCAGGTTACGACCCCAGGATAGCCGTGGATTTTTGGAAACGAATGGCTAAACAAGGGGAAGGGGAAAAACCACCTGAAATTCTTAGTACCCATCCTCCTTATGAAAAAAGAATAAAAAATATCGAAAAATACATGAATACCGCATTAAAATATTACAAGAAAAATTAATTTTTTAGGAAATTGATTAACTGATGGGTTAGGATGTGCCAGTCTCTCATTAAAAAACATTCTTAAACCATATGATGCATAACCAGTGTCAAATCAAGCATAACCTATCGAACCAAGACTCGTTCTTTTTAGTTTATGCCTAAATACATTATCATGTAAATTAATTATCCCGGTTAGATAACAAAGAAAATACATCCTATCATAACTATAATTGGCCTCGTTCAATTTTCTGAACTATATCTTCAATTAATTTGTCTTCACCTGCTGGATCATATTCGGTTTTTAAATTCGAACCAAATAATCGGGCAAGAGCCTGCCAAAAAAAAGCAGAAAAGGAACCTTTTAACTCTTTTACAAGTTCATAGGATGTTTCCCCAGTTTCGCGATCAACAAGTTTTATAAGAATACGTCCTTGTGTGATCGTTAGATTCTTAAGATCTTCTTCAAATTCATCTTTTAACTCCTGCTCCACTTGCTTGATATATTCTTTTCTTTGCTTTTCTGTTTGTAAGGTACACATATAATCATTGACCTCGTTCAACTTTTTCCCGGCAAGTTTTGCATAAGGATAAGCTTTTTTCACATTTCTAATCAACCTCCGGTACTTCCTTTCCTCCCAACTATTTTTAAAAGTTAAAGGTGGAAAAATATATACTTCATCTATGGAAGACACTATTAAGGTATCATCTCCAATAACTTCTCCTCGACACACGTAAACAAGTGAATCAATCGTGTTTTGCGCCTTAATATCTATACCGGCCATAGCCATAATTATCCAAAGAAGCACCGAGAAAAATTTAAACCTGTCCATGAATCCCTTGTTTAACAATGAAATCATCAACTTTTATACCAATTTTATGTTATTTATAATGAACATATTATTAAACGGTTCCTGGTATTAAATGTTTTAAATTGATTCATCATTTTACCAACAAAATTATCTTATAATCGTTATATTCACATAATAATTCAAAAGTCTTAGGTATAATGATGAACGCTTACATGGATAAAAACAACAGGGAATATTCAAATGATGATATAACTGTTTCATGGAGACCAGGGAAATGCATACATGCTACCATCTGTTACACAAGACTCAGGGAAGTTTTTGATCCTCGAAAAAGACCCTGGGTGAATATGAATGCAGCCCCAACTTCAAAAATTATAGAAATCGTTGACGATTGTCCTACCGATGCACTCACTTACAAGTGGAATAGCGAAGAAAAACGGGTGGCAGCTGAACAAAAGAAAGAAGAAGCGAAAAAAGTTGAATTAAAGCCAGTGGATATTAACCTGATGAAAGATGGACCCATAGTGGTTGAAGGGAGTTTTAGTGTAATTGATGAAAATGGAATTGAACTCCGGTCAATGAAAATGGCTTCTTTTTGTAGATGTGGAGAATCCCGTAACATGCCCTACTGTGACGGAACTCATCGAAAAATAGGTTTTACTACAAATGAAAAATAGAATATGGCACAAGAAAAATCTGCACAATTTAAAGTGATAAAGAATGGCCCCCTGTTGGTAGAGGGAAATTTTCAATTGAAAGATTCAAATGGTAATATCATGAATAGCTCGAAAAGAGTGCACCTGTGTCGTTGTGGTAAATCAGGCAATTTACCTTTTTGTGATGGTTCACATGCAAAACTTACATGATAGCCTACAATTATTAAAAATAATCATCAACATGAGTTGCAAATTTTTACCGACCTATAAGCCTAAATTTAACTATCAATGAATGACTGGATTATTATAACAACTTTTACTTATCCACATGAAGCCCATCTTGCCAAGGCGAAACTAGAATCTGAAGGAATAAATGTGCAATTGAGAGATGAAATGACAACCCAAGTTCATAATTTTTATTCCAATGCCATTGGTGGTGTTAAATTTTTAGTTCAAGAAAACGATTATACAAATGCTTACAAGTTATTAATTGATTCTGGATACCTCAAGGAACCAGAACAATCTGAAAATAAATTGGTAACACTTTTCGATAAAAAAACTTCAGGATTTCCTTTAATTGGAAAATCTATGATTGAGGTGAGATTCATCATTGTTGTTACTTTTATTCTTATCCTCCTTGGAATTATAACATATTTGTTGACATTGAGTTAGTTGTATTAAGATGCTTTATGAAAAAGATACTGCAACATATAATAGTAGGACTTATATTCTTGGTTTCTTGCCAATCTAACTCGAGGTTTTCAGAATTCCAAAACGGTGATATTATATTCCAGTCTTCAAAATCTGGACAAAGTAAAGCAATTCAAATCGCAACTGGCTCTAAGTACAGTCACATGGGAATTATTTACAAGCAAGGAAATGACTTTTTTGTTTATGAAGCTGTACAACCAGTGAAATTGACATCTTTAAACGACTGGATTAATAAAGGAGAAAATGCACATTATGTAGTTAAACGGATCAAAAACTCGAAAACCTTATTGACTCCTGGGACTCTTTCCAAAATGAAACAGATTGGTGAGAAGTACGCGGGAAAAGATTATGACTTGTATTTTGAGTGGTCTGATACTAGAATTTACTGTTCTGAGCTGGTTTGGAAAATATACAAAGAAGCTCTTGGTCTTGAAATTGGAAAACTTGAAAAATTAGGTGATTTCAACTTGGTGGATAATTCAGTAAAATTAAAACTTCAAGAAAGGTACGGGGACAATATACCCGTTGATGAATTGGTAATTTCTCCCGCATCTATTTTTAAATCAGGCAAATTAATTACAGTTTATAACAATTAATGTTATGATTCTAATTAAATACCAAGGTCTGATTGCTGCACGTGGAATGAACCGCGGGTTATGTATTGGATACCTGCGGGAAAAAAACCTTGTGGAGGATGCTTCAAAAAAGATGATTTGGAAAATATTTGATATCAATTCTTATGATCATGTTATCAAAAAGAATCAAGATTATATTTTTTTAAAAAATCTAAATTCCTCACTAATCCTTTATATTTTGCCCTTTTCACGGGAGAATTTTTAAAAACTTCATTAAATTGGTTTTCAGTTAACCTGTACCACTCTTCTCTTTTCATTTGCAATAGACCTGTTTGATCCATAAATTCGTCTACCTCATGGCTGCTTATTTTGTTATTCCAAGGGCAAACATCCTGGCAAATATCACAGCCAAAAACACGATTCTTAAATTTTTCTTGCAGGTAATCTGGTAAATGATCGCCCTTGAATTCAATGGTCCAGTATGAAATACACCTATTGGAATCTAGTACACGCGGTGGCATGAGCGCATTTGTAGGACAAGCATCCACGCAAAGGGTACATGAACCGCAAAAATCCCGGGCTTGAGGTTCATCATATTCAAACTCGAGATTTGTTATAATTTCCCCTATAAAAACAAAAGACCCGATTTTCCCATTAAGAAGTAAGGTGTTTTTTCCTATCCATCCTAACCCTGCTTTTACAGCCCAAGTTTTTTCCATGATAGGTGCGGAATCAACAAAAAACCTACCCTCCGCAGCAGATTCTTTTTCTTTTAGAAAATTTAATAATTGTTTTAATTTCCGCTTCATTACATGATGATAATCTTTACCGTAAGCATACTTGGAAATAACAGGTGCTGAATCATCTTCTTGCTTTTTCCCGGGAAAATAATTCAATAAAACCATGATCATTGATTTAGCCCCCGGTACCAGTAACGAGGGTTCCACTCGTTTATCAAAATGGTTCGCCATGTAATGCATTTCAGCATTCATCCCATTTTGTAACCATGCTTCAAGATGATCTACTTCTTCGTCAAAACGCATGACTGGCGCTATACCACATGCATTAAAACCCAGGCGAACAGCCTCCTTCTTTAAAAGCAAAGTTAATTTCTTTTTATCCATACAGGTGCTTGCAAGACATGAAATTCATTGTGATATTGCAGGTAAATATTGCCTCTTATCAAGTAATATGGAGCATTTTCACCCGAATGATTTCTAGAACCACAAATTATAGCAAACCGAGTTCCAACATTGCAGCTTCGCTCATCATATCTCGATCCCAAGGTGGGTCAAAAGTCAGTGTTACGTTAACGTCCTGTACCCATGGAACAGATTTGACAGCCTCGTGGACCTCGGCTAAAACCTCATCAGCCAAGGGACAATTTGGTGCAGTCAAAGTCATTGTGACATCTACATCCTTGTTCTCCCCTATCTCAATGTTGTAAATCAATCCCAGGTCAAAAATATTAACAGGTATCTCCGGGTCATAAACAGTCCTGAGTATTGTAACCAGCTCTTCTTCCTGTTTATTGAATTCTTTATCTTTAAAATACATGGTCATTCGGTTTTAGATTTTTCTTTGGCATCATATGCTATGGCATACAATTTCATTTGTTTTACCATGGCAAGTAATCCATTGGACCTTGTAGGCGAAAGGTTTTGCCGTAGTCCTATCTTATCTATAAAATACAATTCCGAGTTCATTATTTCCTTCGGGGTACGAGCGGATAAAACACGTATCAACAAAGAAACAATTCCCTTGGTAATGATCGCATCGCTATCCGCCGTGAAATATATTTTACCTTCCTTGTAATCAGCTTTTAACCAGACTCTTGATTGACATCCCTCGATAATGTTTTGTGGATTCCTGCTTTTTTCATCAAGTATAGGCAAATCTTTACTGATTTCGATCAAGTAATTGTACTTATCCATCCAATCTTCATGCAAGGAAAATTCCTCTATAATTTCATCCTGTACCTTATCAATGTTCATTTTGTTGCTGTTATATCAATTATTAAAAAACTACTGGCTAATTATCCAAACATTTGTTTTACTTTTTGTATGGCTTCTACCAGTAAATCAATTTCCTCCCTGGTATTATAAAAACAAAAGGAAGCGCGTATTGTTCCTTCTACTCCAAACCTGTCCATAATAGGTTGGGCGCAATGAGTGCCTGTACGTACCGCAATTCCCATTTTATCCATGATCATACCCGCATCATACTGGTGAATATCTTCCAGCACGAAAGAAAAAATACTTGTTTTGTTTTTAGCCTCCCCAATTATTCGCAAACCATCAATGGCTAACAGTTTTTTATTCCCGTAATTTAACAAATCATGCTCCACTGCAGCTATATTATCCAAACCGATTTCACGGATATAACTAAGAGCTTCGGCAAGTCCTATAGCACCAATATAATTGGTGGTTCCAGCTTCAAATTTAAAAGGCAGTTCATTGTAGGTAGTTCTTTCAAAAGACACACAATCAACCATATCCCCTCCCCCTTGATAAGGACCCATTTCGGTAAGCCAATGTGTTTTTCCAAAAAGCACTCCAATCCCGGTTGGACCATATACTTTATGCCCGGAGAAAACATAAAAATCACAATTAATGTCTTGCACATCAACAACCTGGTGTTGTATGGCTTGTGCACCGTCAATCAAAACAGGAACACCATAATCATGGGCCAACCTAGTAATTTCTTTTACTGGATTGATGGTTCCTAAAACATTTGAAACATGAGTTACAGCTACCATTTTGGTATTCTTGGACAACAGTTTCTTATATTCTTCAATAATTAATTCCCCCTGGTCATTGACGGGAATAACCTTAAGTTTTGCCTTTCTACGGTCACATAACATCTGCCAAGGCACTATATTGGCATGATGCTCCATGGCTGAAACAATTATTTCATCTCCCTCGTCAACAAATTTCTCACCATAAGAAAAAGCAACCAAATTAATAGCACCAGTGGCACCACTTGTGAAAATAATTTCTTGTGAAAATTCAGCATTGATAAATTCCCGGGTTACCTGCCTAGCATTCTCATACTCACCTGTAACCTGTTCACTTAGGTAATGTACTCCCCTATGGATGCTACTATTTTTCTTGGAATGCAACTCATTTATTTTACCAATTACCCTGCTAGGTTTTTGTGTAGTAGCTCCATTATCAAGATATACCAGTGGCTTATTATACACCTTTTCTTGAAGGATAGGAAAATCATTCCTGATTTTTTTTATTTCTTCTATTTTCAATTTACTTTTTCTTTTAAAAAGAATAATTATACATGAAAATTAACAACAATGCATGACACAATTGTTGCAACGGGTTAACTCCCTTTTTAGTCTTTTGCTTACCAGCTCTTCAACCCTTTCCTTCAGGGCGGGTTGCCTGAGATTGCTAAAAATCTCACGAGTAAAAGCTTCTAATAACAAAAATTGAGCCTCTTCAAAAGATATGCCCCTTGATCGCAAATAGAACAAAGCATCTTTGTCAAGTTGACCGACCGTTGCCCCATGGCTGCATTTTACATCATCAGCATAAATTTCTAATTGGGGCTTAGTACTTGCTTTGGCCTCGTCTGTTAAAAGAATATTTCTATTCGTTTGAAACGCATTAGTTTTTTGGGCATTTCTCCGCACCATGATTTTGCCGGTAAAGGAAGCGGTAGATTTATCATCCAAGATCCCCTTGAAAAGTTGATTACTGGTACAATGGGGACTTGCATGATCAATAAGAACAAAATTATCCAGGTGTTGTGTCATATCAGTCAAGTAAAGTCCCTGTACATCGTGATTAGCTCCTTCCCCTGCCAAGGTAGCATAAAAATTATTCCTTATATACCCACCATGTAAAGAAATTATGTTCATCATCACGTTAGAATCCTTTTCCTGGTGGGTATAACTATAGGATAAATGTGAGGACTGGTTATGCTCGTTTTGCATCCTGGTAACATGAAGATTAGCATTTTTACCCGTATATATCTCGGAAACCTCATTGGTCAGGAAATCATGTGGGGATAAGGAATGGTCGCAAATGATGATTTCTGCTTGGCTATTTTCTCCCATGACGATTAAGTTACGATGCTGAACCATTATAGATTCGTTCGACATTAACAGGTTAATAACCTGGAAAGGTTTTTGCTGAACCGTATTGTTTGGAATGTATAAAAAAAATCCATCTTGGGCGAAAGCAGTATTTAAGGCAACCAGGCCTTCTTTTCCATGATCAGCATATTTACCATAATGTTGCTCTACCAACTCGGGATAACGTGAAGCTGCGGCAGCGAAACTACCTGCTATTACTCCATTATCAAATTCCTGCAAGTAAGGTTGTTTCTCGTAATAATACCCATTTACCAAAAGGATTACATTTGTATCCAGTGTTGGTATGTCACATTTAAATATTTGGTTAACGTCAAAATCAATTCTTTTTGGCAAAAATTGTTTCTTCAATGTCTTGTCAAATAATTTCCGGATATCGCTATACTTGTAATCTTCATTCTTATTGCTAGGAATGCCTAATTCTTTAAAATGAGAAATTGCTTCATCCCTTTGAACGTTTATAATATTTACGGAACTTTCATCAAGCACGTTCCTTGACTTTTTAAAGATTTCCAAAAATTCTTCGCTTGGAACCAGTTTACCTGTAGTTATCATTTTATTTTCTTTTACCTATTCAATACTATTATTTGACGTGATCTTTCACCCAATCATAGCCTTTTTCCTCCAGTTCCAAGGCCAATTCCTTCCCGGCTGATTTCACGATCCTTCCCTGGTATAAAACATGCACGTAATCTGGAACAATATAATTCAGTAGCCTCTGGTAATGAGTAATAAGAATGGTAGCACTATTATCCTTTTTCAAGATATTAACCCCGTTGGCCACGATTTTTAACGCATCAATATTCAATCCTGAATCCGTTTCGTCCAGGATGGATAATTCGGGTTCAAGCATGGCCATTTGGAATATTTCGTTTTTCTTTTTCTCACCACCGGAAAAACCTTCATTAACTGACCTGTTGGCCAATTGTGAAGCCAATCCAACAAGTTCCTTTTTTTCCCTCATAATTTTCAGGAAATCTGAGGCAGATAATGGTTCTTGTCCTTTAAATTTTCTTTTCTCATTAAGTGCAGTGCGCATGAAATTGACCATGCTGACACCGGGGATTTCCACCGGGTATTGGAAACCCAGGAAAATACCATCTTGTGCACGTTCTTCCGCCGACATCCCCAATAAATCCTTTCCCTTATAGATGACTTTCCCATCAGTTACATGGGCATATTCTCTTCCTGCAAGAATAGATGCAAGCGTGCTTTTTCCCGAACCATTTGGCCCCATAATAGCATGTACTTCACCCGGGTTTACTTCAAGTTCAATACCCTTAAGTATTTCTCTTCCTTCTATTTCTACTTTTAAATTCTCGATCTTTAACATAAAAATCTCCTTGTTTTGGAATATAAAAATTATCCGACACTTCCTTCCAATGTGACTTGCAAAAGTTTTTGAGCTTCTACCGCAAATTCCATAGGAAGCTTGTTAAGCACCTCCTTGGCGTAACCATTTACTATTAATCCAATAGCACTTTCTGTATCAATGCCTCGTTGGTTACAATAAAATACCTGGTCTTCACTGATTTTCGAGGTTGTAGCCTCATGTTCAACGATAGATGATTTATTATCTGTTTCTATGTATGGAAACGTATGCGCTCCACATTTATCCCCAAGTAGCAATGAATCACACTGGGAATAATTTCGAGCATTATCGGCCTTCTTTGAAACCTTTACAAGTCCCCTGTAGCTATTGTTGCTCTTTCCTGCTGAAATCCCCTTGGAAACGATCGTACTCTTGGTGTTTTTGCCAATGTGGATCATTTTAGTCCCTGTATCAGCTTGTTGATGATTATTTGTGACCGCCACCGAATAAAATTCCCCAATAGAATTGTCTCCCATTAATATACAACTTGGATATTTCCATGTGATGGCCGACCCGGTTTCTACTTGGGTCCAGGAGATTTTCGAGCTCTCTCCTTTGCATATCCCCCTCTTGGTAACAAAATTATACACCCCGCCTTTTCCTTCCTTACTCCCGGGATACCAGTTTTGAACGGTAGAATATTTAATTTCGGCACGATCCATGGCAATTAATTCTACGACTGCCGCATGCAACTGGTTCTCATCACGCATGGGAGCAGTACAGCCCTCGAGATAACTTACATAACTTTCCTCGTCAGCAATTAATAAAGTACGCTCGAATTGCCCCGTGTTGGCTGCATTGATCCTAAAGTAGGTGGACAACTCCATGGGGCATCTAACTCCCTTAGGTATATAACAAAATGAACCATCGCTAAATACTGCCGAATTCAAGCTAGCAAAATAATTATCCGTATAAGGTACTACCGTGCCTAAATATTTTTTAATTAAGTCTGGATGTTCTAAGACTGCTTCGCTCATGGAACAAAATATAATTCCCAACTCAGCCAAAGTTTCCTTAAAAGTTGTTTTTACCGAAATACTATCAATTACGGCATCTACAGCAACTCCAGCAAGATGTTTTTGCTCTTCCAGGGGAATGCCAAGCTTTTCAAAAGTTTTTAATAATTCCGGATCTACTTCATCCAAACTACTATATTGAGCTTTTCGTTTGGGGGCTGCATAATAAATAATATCCTGGTAATTAATCTCGGGGATCTTTAAATGCGCCCAACCCGGGCTTTTCATTTTTTGCCAATGCCTAAATGCCTTCAACCTAAATTCTAACATGAATTCGGGTTCGTTTTTTTTTGCGGATATCATTTTGACAATATCTTCGTTCAACCCCTTGGGAAGGGTATCCATCTCGATATCAGTAGTGAAACCATATTTATATTCCCTATTTGTTAAATCGTCGAGTATTGTATTCTGATCATTGCGTTCTTCCATAATTCCTATCCTCGATCTTTCATTTTTTAATAAAGCACTAATATAACAAAACTTTTACCATATAGTTTTATTGCTTTATTTAGATTTATTACAAATTACAAAGATAAATAATTTCATCTTTATAACCGAAGAAATTAGATTCCATATTTTTTATTGTACTTTTGTGACTTTAAACCATAAGGGAACCTATCAATATTTATCATGTTCTTTACCAATACAAGATACCGGGACCAGGAAAAGATGGTTTTATTTTATTCTTATTTTGAGCTAAAAACAGCAAATCAATGACTAAAAAAGCAACCCAAATAGAAGAAATTGGAGAATTTGGACTGATAGATAAGTTGACTCGTAATACCAAGATATACCATGGTTCAACCATAAAAGGAGTGGGAGATGACGCTGCAGTGATAGAGAATGGTGACAACTACATGGTGATAACGACAGATATCCTGATGGAGGGAATTCATTACAATCTT
>CAZOSQ010000019.1:0-17335 GCA_964582245.1 uncultured Bacteroidales bacterium
TCTTTCGGCCTCCACCAAGGGCTACAAGCCGACGGCGGAACGGAATTTCCCGGGGCGAAAACCTACCTACCACTTTTATAATTCTTCAAAGCCAATAATAATATAGCGTTTTTAATTTTATTTAAAATTTACCCGGCCAGTAGTGTTAAAAAATATAAAATTATAGGTTCTACCCATATCACTCCATCATTATGAAGTTAAAAGGTAATTCAACTGTATAAGAAAGATCTTCTCCATCTTCCTTCATTTGTTCATCGCATTTATCATAATAAAAATCTACTTGTAGGTTAATTCCTACTTCTTTAATTTTTTTAAACTTTTCAAATATAATTGCCAAGGCTTTTGTACTAGCAGAATTAAAATAAACTAATTTAATATTTAAAAAAAGTTTTTCTTTTTTAGCTTGACCAGTTTCAAGCTCTTCATAAAACTTCGATAACCATTCAAAAACTTTTTCATAAAAACCAGTTACATCTTCGGGTCGGGATACACCACCAATTTCAAATACATGGGTATCAGTATCAAAAAAAATACCCGGTGTGAAATCAGTTCCTTTTATATACAAAGATTCCATACCTTATTTAATTTTCAAGGTGAATAATCAATTTGTAAAAAACCCATTCATCATTGATTGGATTAAAATTATATTCTAAAAAATTGGCTAACCTGGCCAATTCAATAAAACCCAACCCCGCTCCTCCATTTTCTGTAAAATGACCATTCCTAATCACCTCCTTGTATAACTCTTTGATTTGATCTTTATCCAATCGTTTAACTTGGTTTATCTTATTTTCGATTATACTTCTATCTTGATTTTTTACAATGTTTCCCGTGGTTAAAATAAATTCCGTTCCACTTTTCACGATGTCAATAAAGGGCAGGTACTGGCTGGAAAGACTGGTATTATTGCCATTCCCATTCACTTGGTTGTATTTATAAATATTTTCAAGAGACTCAATGAGTGCGGATAACAGCTTTTTATAAGCCCGGATACCAATATCCTGCTGATCTTTTTTCTCTTTTAAAGCTTGTGCCAGGTTACCTATGGTTTCAAATTCCAGGTATCCCGTATAGGATAATATAGATTCCTTGCTATCTGTCATACAGCATAATACAAAATTTTATGCCATAAAAGTATTAATTAAAGCAATGCTGAACAATAAAAATTAAATAATTTTTTACAACTTAATTTTGTTGATAACCATGATCCACTAGAAGGCTTTCATTTTTAGAGGCTTGAACAGCTAAATGATCGCACCTCTCATTTTCCTTGTTATTAGAATGTCCTTTTATCCAATGAAATTTTACATGATGTTGCCTGTAGATTTTTAAGAAACGTAACCACAAATCTGCATTTTTTTTATTTTTAAATCGTGTTTTTTCCCAGCTAAAAACCCATTTTTTTTCTACAGCATCTGCCACGTACTTTGAATCAGTAAAAATAGTTACCTTACTATTCACTTTTTTCAGGGTTTCCAATGCTACAATAACTGCCAGTAATTCCATCCTATTGTTGGTAGTGAGTTTAAACCCTTGTGCCATTTCTTTCCTATAGGGACCGGAGATGAGAACAACACCATATCCACCCGGCCCGGGATTTCCCCTGGCTGCTCCATCTGTAAAAATAGTCACTTCAGCAGACATTCTTTGAATTTATTCAATAATGCTCATCTCATCAAGGAGGTACCCGGCACCTGCAAATTTATCCACGATGAATAGGACGTATCGTATATCCACGCTAATGCATCTTTGAAGTTTTGGCTCGTACAGGATATCCCCGCTCATGGCTTCCCAATTGCCATCAAAGGCAACACCAATTAAATGTCCTTTTCCATTAAGAACGGGGCTTCCGGAATTCCCCCCGGTAATGTCATTATTGGAGATAAAACATACCGGCATGTATCCTTCCCCGGATGCATATTGACCGAAATCTTTTTCCTTGTATAATTTTTTTAATTTATCGGGAACAACAAATTCCCAATCATCAGGATCCGCCTTTTCCATTACCCCTTCCAACGTGGTGTAATAATTATAATGAACTGCGTCCCTCGGATAATAATCTTCCACGGATCCATATGTCAACCTCATGGTAAAATTAGCATCAGGATAAAAGATATTCCCGGTATCCTTCTGGATCAGCCCTTGCATGTAACGCTTTCTTCCATGTTCGAGAAAATCCTTCAAGGTCTCTTTCGCAAACCAAATCATTCTATATGTTTGAATAATATTCTCCGCTGCTTGAAAAGCCATATCTTTTTTCAAATCTTTCAAGTTTGGATTATCCAAGAACTTGTTAAATGCTTCCTGGTCAGCAAAAATTGAATTAGCGTACATTTTTTCAGCATATCTTTTAAAATCCCCTTTATATTTTTTTTCAATTTCCTTGAAAAGGGTAGGATGCATAGAATCAGGAACATTTTTGTAAAATAATTCCAGCATGGCAATGGTCACTTCTTTATCTGCCGGCAAATAATAATTCTTGAAATGCTCCTTGCTCAATTGTTTCAATTGATCCAAAGTTTGGGTAATACCATCTTTTTTACCTTCTTCCATTTGCATCCTCAATCCAAGAGTATTGGTTGCCAGGTTGATTATATCAGAACTTTGGTATAATCCTTCCATTAAATATTGAATGGTATGATCATAAGGAGCCATTTGTTCCAGGGAACCTTCAATAATATCAAGCACATTTGCATATTTTTCCATTCTGCCGGAATCTTGCTTTACCCATTTCATGAATTCATCTTCTTGCTCTTTCTTCTTCTCGATGATATTAAGTTCTTCTATTCTTTCACCCTGCCCTATTGAAAACTTCCAATAATTGCTGGATCGAAAATATTTTGTATGATATTTTATTCTTAATTCGTCACTTTTATTCATGTATCTCATCCAAATTTCTTGACGAAGTCCCCTAATTTTAATTCTATTGGGATGGGTAATTTCCTGTAATGCTTCTACTCCATAAGAAGTCATATACCGCTGTGTTCCCCCGGGATATCCAATCACCATGGAAAAATCTCCTTCCTCTACCCCTTTTAAAGAGATTGGTAAAAAATGTTTTGGCTTTAAAGGAATATTTTCTTCAGAATATTCTGCCGGTTTTCCATCTGGTCCAGAATATACCCTAAAAAAAGCAAAATCTCCCGTATGCCTTGGCCACATCCAATTGTCAGTATCAGCCCCGAATTTGCCAATAGAAGAAGGAGGAACTCCCACTAAACGAACATCTTTGAATACTTCATACACCATTAAAAAATACCTGTTCCCATTATAAAAACTATAAACAGAAGCATCATAATGGTTTCCTTTAGAAGCATTGGCAGCGATGCTGTCTCCCACTGATTGTATTTTTGCCTCCCTTGCCTGGAGCCCCATATCCTCGGTAATGGAATCTAAAACTTGGTCGGTCACTTCTTCAATTCTTACAAGAAATGACACGGTAAGTCCGGGATTTACTAATTCTTCCTTCTTGGACATGGCCCAAAATCCATTTTTCAAATAATCATTCTGAACCGTGCTATGTTCTTGAACATAATCATACCCGCAATGGTGATTGGTCAATAACAATCCTTCACCCGAGATAATTTCACCCGTGCAGCCTCCTCCAAAAATAACCACTGCATCTTTCAAACTGGAATTATTTACCCGGTAAATATCCTCTTCGGTTAATTCAGCTCCCAATTGTTGCATTGAATCAGTTATCCCAAGTTCTGAAAGGAAAGGGAGCATCCACATTCCCTCGTCAGCATGAATTGAACTTATTGAAACCAGTATACCGAGTATAAATAATTTTATCTTCATCATTTTATAAGTATTTTTATTTGTAACCTGCATAATTTAAGGGTTAATATCCCATACCAGCGCCCTATAATATAAAGCATTTTTCTTTGATGAATGTTCTTATTACAAAACAATCATTGTGAACAAAAATTTCTAATCCCTTTCCATTTAATTTTATTTAACAAAATTAAATGGATATCAAAATTAACAAATTTATTTTTCCCATCCATCATTTCCAGGTAATAATAGGACTTAATCATTAATAAATGCTATTTATATTTTTTAAGGAGTTACACTTATGCTTGAAAGTTCTCAATGACTTGGTATAAGTTTTAGCTAATGCTTGGCAGCATAAGCGGTTTTTTAATGTTCCCGGTTGATATCGATCAATCCGTTTAAGATAGCATAAATGGTTAAACCAGAAACAGTTTTGATCCCCAATTTACCTGTTATATTTTTTCGATGGGTAATAACAGTGTGCATGCTAATATTTAACTGTTCGGCTATCTCCTTGTTTGTCAATCCTGTTGCGATTATCTTCACTATGGTACGCTCTCTTTCAGTCAAATCTCCTGATTGTTCATCCGTTTTACTTTTTATTTTTTCAAGCTTTTTCTCCAGGTTGGATATAATTACTTCCTTGGGATCATTATATTTAATAGTAGTGAAATTATTTTTAATCCTTGATTCGTCTTCAACTGATAAAAAGATAATTTCCCCGGTTAATAGGTCAATGCATTCTTCAATTAAATCCCTATTTTCCAAGTAACTCCTTTTATTTATAATGACAAGCCCCTTTTTAATCTCCTTGACGACATTGTAGAACAAATCAACATTCGGCAACTCCCTAATTTCCAATTTTGGATTAATTCCGAGTAAAATGGTTATCAATCCTTTTCGAATAATATAGGAAGGTTCTAACAATATAATTACTGTATTCTTCACTTTTCCTGTTAAATTTTAAGATGCCAACTTCGGCTTCTTTTTTTTCTTGGTGGATTATCCTATTACAGAAGAAATTATAGATTTTTCCATGCCTGCTATTTTTGGAATTAATACCTTTTCCTCAATTTCCGAATGATTATTCAAATCCCTTTCCAGTCGAAATAATTCCATTAAGATTGTATGGCATAAATTAATATCCTTAGCCGGCGGAAGGTATTTAATAATGATGTTTTTTAGATCAAATAATTTACTCTCCACGTCTGTATGATTTTTTTCAAATTCAAGAATGCTCCTGGTCTTTACCACGTCCAATAATCCTGGTGGATAATTCCCGGAAATAAAAGCATTTTCCACTTTCAAGCAATAAGGATAAATTACTTCTTCTTCGTTCTTAACATGAACTTCTAACTCGTAAAGGTACTCATCAAAAAAATCTTTGATCAGTAAGAATTCTTTATTTTTTGTATCACAGCATTCAATGAGTGAATCGATCAGTTTTCCTAAACCGGGTAATTTTTCATGAAGATAATAATGATGGGTGCTACTCAAGTAGTTTATAATTAATAAAACAGAAAAACTTCCTATATCCTTTCTTGGCAAATAATCCGGGTCATGATATGAATTGATAATTTCGAGAAAAAAATCGATATTGATGTTATAATCCTTGCATACCTGTTTAATACTTTTATCACCAAAACCTAATTGAATCCCAAATCTTTTTATCACGGGCAATAGTAAATAATTTTGGTGAATAACATCTGCCATTTTCAAATCATCGGTAAATACCATATTTATCTGTATTAAGTAATTATCAACAAAAAAAGGGGGAAATTGTTTCCAAGGGAATCATCCAAGAGATTAAAAAATTATAGTAACCTATCATCGAATAGTCGGAAATAGCCAGTTTAAAGATATTATTGGCATCTCAAATCCGCTTGAACATTCTCAATGGAATATAAACCTAAGGTGCAACATCCACCGGTATGTTTACCCTCGATTTAAACTTCCCCGCAATATTTTCTAACTCCTCGATGGTTATTTTTTCAAGCCCCTTCATCGGGGTTTCCCTGGCAATCGAATAGATCATAACCCTTGATGGGCAAATTTTTTTCACTACTTTGATCCATTCATCGACTTCTGAAGGTGTGGTATTATCAACAAAAGATCCATGGATAGTTCCACGGATAAACATGGTTTGTATTATTATTTTTCCACCAAAACCTTTCAATCCCGACAGGATGCTTTCAAAATCAAATTTTCCCACAGGTTGATTGATTCTTTAAATGGTTTCGGGAAAACCGGAATCTAATTTCAGGATATTTAAATCTACTTTTTTTAAAGCTTCACGGGTTCCTGAATTATTAACCAATGTGGCATTGGATAAGACAGCAATGTTCACGGCCGGAAAATATTTATCCCTCAAGAAAACCGTATCATCAATAATACGGGAAAAATCAGGATGCATAGTTGGTTCACCATTCCCGGCAAAAGTGATTACATCAAATGTTTCCTGTTTATTGATCATTTTTATTAATTGTTCTTCTAGAAGACGGGTAACTACCTCCCGGGCAGGAAAAAGATCCCCGGTATTTTCGCTGGTTGTCCATCCACATTCGCAATAAATGCAGTTAAAATTACAAATTTTGCAGGATTCGGATAATATATTTACACCCAAGGAGTTCCCCAATCTCCTACTTTTGATGGGGCCAAAAATTATTTTATCAAATAAAAAAGTTGCCATATATTAAACAATGACTTTTACCCTAGTTTTTCCAGTTATTTTCATTTCAATCATATCCATGGATTGCAAAAGATTAATTCCCGGGCATTTACCGGGAGATAAACTCCCGTATTTTTTTTCCATATTTAAAGCTTCTGCTCCATTTAAGGTTGCCCACTTAATCATTTGTAAAAAAGAGATACCAGGGAAATGATCCTGTAAAATTTTCATTTCCTCCACGAGATCCAATTGCAGGTTGGATGCAAGACTGTCCGTACCCAAAGCAATTTTCGCCCCAGCTCCAATAAATTCAATTATATTTGGCAGTTGATTATACAAGTACATATTTGATCGTGGACAGAAAACCCAAGTAAGATTTGCAATCTTATCCATGGCATCATAAATTTCTTCCCTCGAAGTATGCAGGTTGTGAATGAAGAGCCATGAAACATCATTTGGTATACAGGATAATAACCAAGCCAGGGAAGATTTACCCGAAGGTACGAAATCTTTATAACCAGGAGACATTTCCCTGAACGACTGGTACAATTCTCCTTTACCGTTTTTCAAAAATTCATTTTCAAAAAATGATTCTTGCATATGAATCGATTTTACCCCGTCTCCTACTTCCCGGAAAATTTTTTCAAATAGATCCGGTGAGACTGAATAAGGAGCATGAGGAATGATCGAGTATTTTTTCTTTCTTTTAATTAATTCATTTTTTATTTCAAGAGCCCTTTTAAAAATTTGGTCACTTGTTTCTTGATCATAACCAAAAACCTCTATAAAATTAAAATATGATAAAGTACTTTTTTCTTTGACAGGAATTGACTGGCCAGTATTCAAGATATCCCCCACTGCCACGATCCCATTTTTTTTCATTTCAAAATCAGCATTGAACATGCTATTCATTACCTCCTCATGATTTTCTGCTATCCTTAAACGCTGAACTTCCTTGATGAAAGAAGAAAGACCTATTTCCTGCTGAATTTTACCTTTTAAATGAGACATTTCTAAATGACAATGGCAGTTGATAAACCCCGGGACAAGAATACCATTGAAATATTCCAGGGTTTCCATCTCGCGAAGATTCCCCTTGGTATCTATCACTTCAATAATTCTACCATCATCCTCAATAACAATGATTCCATTTTTCAAGGGAGGAGAATCAATAGGGAAAACATAATTAGCGCTGATCTTTCTCATTTTTCCTTTCTTCTCGATCAACGGTATCTTTTACCTCCCCCACCATCCTACTCAATTCAGCTAAAACTTGTTCATAAAGTTCATCAAATTCAGCCGGATGTTTTGATAATACATCAATGGCACTATCAAAATCTGCCCTTGTTATCTCATGTTCATTGAAAATTTGCTGGTAAGTACTTATAGACTCTGCCCGTGAATAAATATGCCCAAAATTACCTGTCATTAATATACCATCCACCAGGTACATATCCACTAAAACTTTTTTTAATTTGTTTCCCGGGACAAATTCCTTGGTTAAATCTTCTTCCTCTTGTTGGCAGCTTGAAAATATGAACACACATATACCAAGTAAATACATTAATTTCTTCATCTTATTTATATTCTTTTTATCTTTTATTAACGAAAAAAAACCTTTTTCATTTAGAAAAAGGTTTTTCAAATTTAAGTATTATCATGTTCGTAGACAACTAATCTTTTATCGGGTTGAATTTGTAACTCACAAAAAGTTCATGTGCTCCACCATGCCGGGCAGCTCTAAATTTACCGATACCCACATCATAAGAATAGCCTATGTAAATTTTATTTTCGTAAGAATAGCCTGCCAGGAGAGAAACAGCATCAATTGTACGAAAGGCTGTTCCTAACCAAACCATGTTCTGGTAAATGACCTTGGCACTAATATCTACCTGGGGTGGGGCAGCTTTCACTGCCTTGATAATACCCGCGGATTCCACGGCAAAATCTCTATTTATAAAGTATTTATATCCTCCAGTTAAAAAAAAGTGACTTTTCATTCTATCCCAAAAGGCGGATGTATCAATATTAGCCTGCAGAATTTCGCTCTTGAAAAATCTAACCTTATTATTCACCAACTGGTGCACAGAAATCCCGACATGAAAATTAGATGAATACAAGTAGGCTCCCACGGTGGCATCAGGAACAAAACGAGCATCTACACTCCCCTTGTCCATGGGATCTCCTTCTTGGAGATAGGTAATTTTATTACCATCCAATCTCACCTGGTAAAATCCAGCCGAAATTCCCCCCGATATTTTAATTTGATCATTGAGTGGATAATTATATGCATAGGATCCAAAGATTCCCGTATTGCTGAATGGTCCTGTTACATCGCTGTATATATAAGCACCCCAGCCCATATCATATTCTTGGAAAGGACCGTACATGCTAATCATGTTTGACACGGGTGCATTTTCAATACTTAACCATTGAAATCGATGATTTGATCGAATTTGATAATAATTATGGGTTCCCGCAACAGCAGGATTGATCATGTAATCATTATGCATGTACTGGGTAAATAAAGGTAATTGTTGTGCCTTTATACCGGTTGAAAGAAATAATACTAGTATGATAATTGCTGCTTTTTTCATTTGATTATCGTATTAAAGTTACAGAACCTTTAATTACCTTGGACTCTCCTGTTCCATCATGGTAAGTAACAATATAATAGTATGTTCCTATTGGAACTTTTTTACCATTCCTGGTACCATCCCATTCCACAAATCTTTCTTTTTCCTTGTAGAACATCCTATTTCCCCACCGGTTGAAAACTTCCACGGTTACATCAAACACCCATGATATTTCAAGAACCCAGGTGTCATTATAGCCGTCGCCGTTGGGAGTGAAGCCTGATGGTATAATAACATCCTTTTTAACTTCTATCACAACGGTATCAGTTTGTTCACAACCAAAATCAGCAGTTTTCACGGTCAATATGAAAGGAAACTCTTCCTGCGCATTCGGTATATTGAAAAATGCATCCGCAACATTCGGGTCAACCAGGTATTCGCTTGGTGACCAACGATAAGTTGCCTCTCCCGTTGCAAAACCCGAAAATTTCGGGGAAAACTGGTAAACATCGCTGCTCACGAGAACGCTAGTATCTTTCCCCGCATTTACATTTATATTCGGTAATACAAAGATATTAATGGTATCACTATCAAAACAGTGGGTTGTATCGTTCCATGCTTCAATCATGTATCGTTTGGTGGTTTCTTCACCCTCGCGGATGGGTTTAATAGTATCACCCGATACTTCTAACCAAGTTCTCGTGTCAACTTCATATTCAAACCATTTGTAATCAGATACGTTCTCAATGGATATTTTTTCAAGATAATAATTTTGGGCATAACAAGCGGTATCAACAGGTAATACTTCCACCTTAACCGGGTTGGCTGTATCTTGTCCAACATATATGGTTTCCCTATATTCACAACTTACATTATCCTCCACGATAAATGTATAAACCCCACTGGTCAATCCAGTTGCTTCAAGGGTTTTATTGGTTACATCATGAGCCCATCTATAGGTATAACCCGGGGTACCGCCGGAAACATCGCCAATGGTGATCTGGCCTTTATCGTTGTAACCATCTAGCACTCGCCTACATTGGCCCTTGGATGTGGATATATTTTCCACGACAATGGGTGGCGGGCCATCAACCACGATGGTATCGTAAGATTCCCGCGGAGGATCATTGCTATCTTGGATGTGGATGAATAAGGTATCCCCCGGTACCCTGTTTTGAGGATGCGGATTCTGTTCGGTAGAGAAAGTAAATAAATAACTAGAATCATTTTTCCGGGTTATGGTAACATCATATGGTGAAAGTGCTCCATCAGATTCATCAAAGCTCATTAATATCAATCCATCTGGGTCATGATAACAAGTCGAAGGTTGTATACTAGGATAAGAGATATCAAGTGGAGTAGTAGCCACAATATTTGTAACCTGTTCGTAGACGCAACCTTGTTCATCCCTTACAACTACATGGTACAATCCCGAATCCAAGCCCGTGAAACTATTATCACTTGAGAAAGAAGTGGGATTGAAAGAAGGTGCAATAGGTACGGAACGTTGCAAGGAATCGCCCGGTTGTATCCATGATACAGCAAAATTATCTGAAACACCTGTTCCTTCTTGGTGATACAATTCAAAATAATACTTTTGCCCGGCATTTAAGAATATAGGACTTGATTCCTGTGAAGGGAACTGGTTCCAATCCTTGTACCCGGTGGGAAAATCCACATTACATTCCGGGATAGTATCCAAGGCAGAGGGATCATTACCGGGTGCCAAATGGAACTCGGCCTTATCATCTGCCGAAATGTAGAAAGTATGATCACCTGTCGTGGAAGGATAGATAAACCCTGTCACCCGGCTCACGTAATCAGCACCCTTGCTTTCATTTTTAGAATCAATGTAGTATAATATATCTTGTTGATCCGGGTTAACATAGCCGCTGATATCATTCAAGTACGCAGGGTTATTTTCCGGGGAATTGTGCCATCTTTCCCAACGGGCAATGGTGTCCACCTTGTAAACAGAATATTCTAAATTGCCGGTTCCTCCCGATGCATTTATGGTTATAGAGCCCAAGTCGGTTCCCAATTTGTTAATTTTCGTGATGGATGCCATTATCGCCGGAGGCCCGGGTATTTCGACGGAATCCCTAAGGAAACAAGAAAGTTCAGCGGAATCTCTTACAACGATATATCTCTTGCCTACAATAAGCCCGGTAAACTCATTGGATGATTGGAAGGAATTTCCATCGTCCAAGGAATATTCCAATGTACTTCCCCCTCCCGAGGCAAATATTCGTACTTCACCATTCGTGGTATTGTAACAACCTATAACAGAATCTACTTCAACAGTATCCAACACTATGGATGGAGGTTCATTCAAGGCAACCACCCCATATTCTACATAACATCCCGAGGCATCATATACCCGGACATCATAATTCCCTGCTCCAAGATTTTTAAATCTTCCCGTATCAGAGAATGAAATGCCGCCATCAATAGTATATTGTAAAGGTTCAATACCTCCTGTCACCGAATCAAACACGATAGATCCATTATTTCCATCACAACTGATCCCGTCTATGGACATGGAATCAATTAAAAATTCTGCGGGTTCAGGGATAACAATATTGGTATCGGTAATGGTGTTTTTACAAGTTGAAGAATCTCTCGCTGTTATAGAGTAAACTCCACCTGTAACCCTGAATATACCCGTTTGATTAGAATCAATCGCTGCTGTATCATTTGACAATATGAATGTATAAGGTAATTCACCTCCACTTACCTCCATTGTCAAGGTAGCAGTGTCACCGTAACAAGTTATGGGATCTACATTAAGTGTATCTTTCACAAGTGCTTCTGGCTCATAAATTAAAAGATTAGTACGAGATTCACGGCAACCCATGTTGTCTTCCACGAACACATCATAATTCCCACCACCAAGGCTGAAAGATGAATCAGGTTGGAAGGTAGTACCGGAATCCACCGAGTAAATGAAAGGTTTTATACCACCACTTGCACCTATTGCAAGGGATGTGAAATCTCCCTGGCAGCTCAATGAATCATCATAGATGACAGTATCTATGTATATGGGATCCGGTGAATTAACTATCACGGAAGTTTCAGTGGAACATCCCATTTCATCCACCACGGTTAAAGTATAGGTGCCTCCACATAGATTAACCTCGCTTGAAGCAGGAACAGGGGTTGGCCCAGACCATGAGTAAGTGAAATTAGCCGGGTCACCAGTTCCGCCAACTACATTTACCTGGGCAGTGGCATCACAAGTGTTGAAACAAGTAGTTGTAAGTCCAATTGGAGCCCTGTATATAGTTGGTGAATATTCATCTATTGGAATACTAAATCCTGTACCTTCAAATGTTATTGTTTTCAATTTACCCGTGGCAATAGCCGTATCTGTAAATTCAATTTTAGTATAAATTAGGTCTCCATCAATGCCACCACGTTGTTGAAGCAAATCAACAATTTCAATTCCCCAACCACCCTCTGCAGGGTTAAAATTATTATACAATATAGATAAATCGCCACTTATTTTGAATTTATCATTCTCGATTTTATTGGTTGAAAAAACAGGCATTGAAGAGCAAACATTAAGCGTATCTGTTTCCTGGTTATTAAATTCTACATTTACTAAATCGGTTCCCCTGGGTGTACAAAGTGAAGGGCTCATTAGGTTCACCCGGGTTAAATTATCCGGGGCGACCAGATTAACTTGCATAGCAGTTAAATATTGATGCCCGTCTGTTGATACAGTAACTTTAATTTGTGTTTCAGGCCCAAAATCAAATGGTTTTGGAGCACCAATAGAGGCTATGAGTTCAGGGGCAATATTTACCTCAACAGAATCCATTACCGCATCACAATTGCTATATCCAGTAGCACTTAAATATAAAGTTACTTGCCCATTCAATAAATCATTTTGTCCCGGGGCATAAACCGCGTATAATTCCTGGTTATCCATGAAAGTACCATCTCCACCTGTAGACCAGGTAATAGAAGAAACATGCATGGTATCGGAATTCAATATATATACTGTATCACCATAGCAGTAGGTTGAAGAAGTTCCTGCTTCCACGATGGGTGAAGGTTGTACATCCATCTCGAAGAAGTCAATCACTGGATCGCAACTGCTATTTCCATTCACGGTCAAAGTAAAAGTGACGGTATTACCTGCATCAGCTAGGGCTGGCGTGTAAATCGGATTTAAAGTATTTTCCCCGGTTAATACACCAGATCCATCATGTGACCATAATAAGGAAGAATAATTTGTAGCACTTGGACCCAGGAAGAAATAATCTTTTCCTTCACAGGAAGTTACATTAGGTCCAGCATCCACGGTGGGAGCTACATCAATATTCAAGACCATAACATCCGATACAGGATCACAATCGGCATTACCATTTACTGTAAGTGTAAGTGAAACTGTATTCCCGGCATCACCAGGAGCAGGTGTATAAGTTGGGGACAAGGTAGTACCATTGCTAAGGAAACCCGAACCATCATGAGACCAGGACAAGGATGAATAATTGGTGGCTGTAGCATCAGTTATGGTATAAAGCTTATTTTCACACGTAGAAGCATCTGCTCCAGCATATGCAGTAGGCAATAATTCTATATTTAACTGCATGTTATCTGTTACAGGATCACAATTGCCGTTGCCATTGACGGTCAAGGTCAAGGTCACCGTATTGCCGGCATCTCCCTCGGCTGGTGTATACGATGGAGTTAAGGTTGACCCGTTGTTAAGGGTACCCGCACCATCATGAGACCAGGATAAAGAAGAATAATTGGTAGCCGATCCGTCGCTTACCGTGAAAGTTTTTCCCACGCAAACCGAACCATTGGAACCTGCCTCTGCCGTGGGAGAAGCTACTATCGTTAATGACATGTTATCGCTGACTGGATCACAATTTGCGTTGCCATTGGCTGTCAATGTCAAGGTAACGGTATTTCCAGCATCTCCAGCAGCCGGTGTATAGGTAGGACTTAAAGTAGTACCATTGCTAATGGATCCTGATCCATCGTGTGACCAGGATAAAGAAGAGTAATGGGAAGCACTCGCACCACTTACCGTGTATGTTTTATTTACGCAGGTATTATTATTTGAACCAGCATCGACCACGGGGATCGCTCTTACAGACAAAGTCATTTGATCCACCGCCGGATCACAATTCGCATTGCCGTTCACTGTCAATGTCAAGGTAACTGTATTGCCTGCATCGCCAGCGGCTGGGTTATATGTTGGTGTTAAAGTTGACCCGTTGTTAAGGGTGCCCGATCCATCATGTGACCATGACAAGGATGAATAATTGGTGGCACTCGCTCCACTTATTGAGAATGGTTTATTCACGCAAGCCTGGGCGTTAGAACCGGCATCTACAGTGGGAGAAGCAACAACGGTCAATGTCATGTTATCCGTGGCCGGATCGCAATTCGCATTGCCATTGGCTGTCAATGTCAAGGTAATGGTATTGCCTGCATCGCCAGCGGCTGGGGTATAGGTTGGACTTAAAGTAGTACCATTGCTAATGTTCCCTGATCCATCGTGTGACCAAGACAAGGTAGAATAATTATTAGCAGAAGCCGTACTTACGGTAAATGGTTTATTCACGCAAGTGTTATTATTGGAACCGGCATTGGCAGACGGGGTAGTTGCCACCGTCAATGTCATGTTATCCGTGGCCGGGTCGCAACTGGAATTTCCATTGACTGTCAAGGTAAGGGTTATTGTATTCCCGGCATCGCCAGCGGCTGGGGTATAAGTCGGTGCCAAGGTAGTACTATTGGTCAAGACACCTGTCCCGTCATGGGTCCAAACCAAGGAAGAATAATTGGTAGCACTTGCACCACTCACAGTGAATGCTTTATTCACACAGGTAGATGAATTGGAACCTGCTTCCGCCGTGGGAGCAGTATAAACGTCCAGTGACATGGATGAAACCGCATCATCACAATTACCATTACCGTTGGCTGTCAAGGTAAGGGTAACGGTATTGCCGGCATCCCCGGCGGCTGGTGTATAGGTCGGGGTCAAGGTCGTACCGTTGCTAATGGCTCCCGATCCATCATGTGACCAAGATAAAGAAGAATAATTGGTAGCCGAAGCAGTGTTTACAGTAAATGTTTCATTCTCGCAGGTACTTCCATCTCCTCCAGCATTAGCCGTTGGAGCGGCAACAACTGTCAAATCCATAGCATCCACCGCGGGATCACAATCAGCATTACCCGTGGCAGTCAAGGTCAATGTAACAATATTCCCTGCATCTGCCGGTGCTGGTGTATAGGTTGGACTTAAGGTGGTTCCATTGGTGATACTTCCCGCCCCATTATGTGTCCAATTCAAGGAAGCGTAATTAGAACCACTGGCACCGTTTACAACATGCGGTTTGTTAATACAAGTAGAAGCATTGGTACCTGCATTGGCCGTTGGATCAGCATAAACAGTCAACTGCATGTTACCTGTTACAGGATCACAATTGCCGTTGCCATTGACGGTCAAGGTCAAGGTCACCGTATTGCCGGCATCTCCCTCGGCTGGTGTATACGATGGAGTTAAGGTTGACCCGTTGTTAAGGGTACCCGCACCATCATGAGACCAGGATAAAGAAGAATAATTGGTAGCCGATCCGTCGCTTACCGTGAAAGTTTTTCCCACGCAAACCGAACCATTGGAACCTGCCTCTGCCGTGGGAGAAGCTACTATCGTTAATGACATGTTATCGCTGACTGGATCACAATTTGCGTTGCCATTGGCTGTCAATGTCAAGGTAACGGTATTTCCAGCATCTCCAGCAGCCGGTGTATAGGTAGGACTTAAAGTAGTACCATTGCTAATGGATCCTGATCCATCGTGTGACCAGGATAAAGAAGAGTAATGGGAAGCACTCGCACCACTTACCGTGTATGTTTTATTTACGCAGGTATTATTATTTGAACCAGCATCGACCACGGGGATCGCTCTTACAGACAAAGTCATTTGATCCACCGCCGGATCACAATTCGCATTGCCGTTCACTGTCAATGTCAAGGTAACTGTATTGCCTGCATCGCCAGCGGCTGGGTTATATGTTGGTGTTAAAGTTGACCCGTTGTTAAGGGTGCCCGATCCATCATGTGACCATGACAAGGATGAATAATTGGTGGCACTCGCTCCACTTATTGAGAATGGTTTATTCACGCAAGCCTGGGCGTTAGAACCGGCATCTACAGTGGGAGAAGCAACAACGGTCAATGTCATGTTATCCGTGGCCGGATCGCAATTCGCATTGCCATTGGCTGTCAATGTCAAGGTAATGGTATTGCCTGCATCGCCAGCGGCTGGGGTATAGGTTGGACTTAAAGTAGTACCATTGCTAATGTTCCCTGATCCATCGTGTGACCAAGACAAGGTAGAATAATTATTAGCAGAAGCCGTACTTACGGTAAATGGTTTATTCACGCAAGTGTTATTATTGGAACCGGCATTGGCAGACGGGGTAGTTGCCACCGTCAATGTCATGTTATCCGTGGCCGGGTCGCAACTGGAATTTCCATTGACTGTCAAGGTAAGGGTTATTGTATTCCCGGCATCGCCAGCGGCTGGGGTATAAGTCGGTGCCAAGGTAGTACTATTGGTCAAGACACCTGTCCCGTCATGGGTCCAAACCAAGGAAGAATAATTGGTAGCACTTGCACCACTCACAGTGAATGCTTTATTCACACAGGTAGATGAATTGGAACCTGCTTCCGCCGTGGGAGCAGTATAAACGTCCAGTGACATGGATGAAACCGCATCATCACAATTACCATTACCGTTGGCTGTCAAGGTAAGGGTAACGGTATTGCCGGCATCCCCGGCGGCTGGTGTATAGGTCGGGGTCAAGGTCGTACCGTTGCTAATGGCTCCCGATCCATCATGTGACCAAGATAAAGAAGAATAATTGGTAGCCGAAGCAGTGTTTACAGTAAATGTTTCATTCTCGCAGGTACTTCCATCTCCTCCAGCATTAGCCGTTGGAGCGGCAACAACTGTCAAATCCATAGCATCCACCGCGGGATCACAATCAGCATTACCCGTGGCAGTCAAGGTCAATGTAACAATATTCCCTGCATCTGCCGGTGCTGGTGTATAGGTTGGACTTAAGGTGGTTCCATTGGTGATACTTCCCGCCCCATTATGTGTCCAATTCAAGGAAGCGTAATTAGAACCACTGGCACCGTTTACAACATGCGGTTTGTTAATACAAGTAGAAGCATTGGTACCTGCATTGGCCGTTGGATCAGCATAAACAGTCAACTGCATGTTACCTGTTACAGGATCACAATTGCCGTTGCCATTGACGGTCAAGGTCAAGGTCACCGT
>CAZOSQ010000020.1:0-17264 GCA_964582245.1 uncultured Bacteroidales bacterium
CTTTGCCACCAAAGTTTTCCCTCCATAGTATTGGAACTTCAAATTTTGTGGCTAATTTCTTTATATGTGAATTCAATTGGTCCGAAAATAATTTGAAAACACCATTGCTATGTTTGGAAAATCCCAGATTACGTAACAAGGTTATAACATTGGAGGGACGAAACATCCCTAGTATATAGCCCCGAACTATAATGCGGTCGAAAAAACTGTAACTGAAATCTATATGACTCTTAAAATCTTCTGTGAATTTATTATTTAATGGCACGAGCTTTTTTAATGCAAAAATAACAATTGAAACACTTTACGCCAACCCTGAGACCTTTAGGTCACTATTTTTTATGCAAATCCAAGATCTAAAAAATCGCGTAAACATAATAGACATCGTCCACCTCCCCGCACCCGCAATTCCGCGGGGAAAATCCGGGAATGTCTGCAAAGTAAATTGGGGCAATAATAATATGTGCAAAGTTTGTAACTTTAAATGGGACGAATATTTTCTTGTTAAACCAGGCTTTTCCCGGATTTCTTCAATGAAAATAACCAAACACACGATTTCAACAGTGAATCTATTTTGCTATTTTGCAGGTTCTTTTTTTTCGTTTTTTTTCTTTAATTTGCAAACATTGATTTTTTTATACCACCAAGATATTTAAACATGATTTACAGAATTTTATCATTAACTTTTTTCATGTTTGTTTTTTTTACAAACATGATGTCCCAGGAAAAGAGTAGAGAATTAGAGCTATGGTATGAACAACCGGCGCGAGATTGGAACGAGGCATTACCCGTAGGAAACGGCCGACTGGGTGCCATGGTTTATGGAGGTGTCCAAGTAGACACGATCCAATTTAACGAGGAAAGTTTATGGGCGGGAAGCAAATTGGATTGTAACAACCCCAAGGCCGGGGAATACCTGGATACCATCAGGCAACTGATTTTTGAAGATAAAAATAGGGAAGCTTACGATCTTGCCGAAAAATATTTGCTTGGAACTCCACCAAGGTTTAGATCCTACCAAATTTTTGGTAACATTGCCATAGAATATGAAATGGAAGAAAACGAGGTAAAATCATATAAAAGATCTCTTAACCTGCCTCGTGGAGTCTCTTTCACCAATATTTCCACTGGAAATGATCAAATTGAACGGGAAGTTTTTGCATCTACCCGGGATGACCTGTTGGTGATACACGTGCGTGGCAAGAAGAAAGGTGGACTACATGCAAAGATATCCATGACTAGGTCCAAGGATTCTGACACTAAAGCCCTGGATGCTTATACCTTAGCAATGCAAGGACAAGTGGTTGATGAACCCAAGGAGAACCATGGTTCCAGCGGAAAGCACATGAAATTTGCTTCCATCTTGAAAGTTTTATCAACCGATGGAACTACATCCATTGAAGGTGAATCTATCCAGGTAAAAGGAGCTAATGAATTCACCATCGTTGTATCTGCTCATACCGATTATAACCGGTCTGAATTGAACTTTGACAGGAGCATCAATCCCCTTGCATTATGCCGTGAAGATGTTGATAGGGTAAAAGGAATTTCCTATGAAAATTTGAAAAAGAATCATGTTAAGGAGCATCAGCCTGTTTTCGAAAGGATGGAGTTAATTTTTGAGGGAGACCAATACGATACTATTCCCACGGATTTGAGGTTAAAGCGAGTACAAGAAGGTAAAACAGACAATGGACTTATTGCATTATATTTCCAGTACGGGAGATATTTGTTGATGGGAAGTTCAGGATTTTTCGCCCGGCTTCCTGCCAATTTACAAGGTATTTGGAACAACCACTTGGAAGCTCCATGGAACTCGGATTTTCACACCAATATTAATATTCAGATGAATTATTGGCCGGCGGAAGTATGTAATTTATCGGAAACAACCTTGCCTTACATAGAGTTTTTTAACGAGATTCGTACACCGGGGAGGGTAACCGCGCAAAAAATGTATGGGGCAGGAGGGTGGACCATGCATCACGCGACAAACGTGTTTGGATATACCGCCATCAATGCGGCTGTAAAATACGGCATGTTTCCAATGGCTGCCTCCTGGGTGTGTTTTCCCGCTTGGCGGCATTATGAATTTACAAGGGATGAAGCATACCTGGAAAATCAAGCCTGGCCAATTATGAAGGAAGCCGTTCAATTCATATTGGACTTTCTCGTGGAAAGCCCGGAAGGATATCTTGTCACCAATCCCTCGTATTCACCGGAAAACTCATTCTATTTACCAGGTGAAGACAGTCTTATCGCCCAATTGTCATATGCTCCAACGATGGATATTATGATTATCAATGAAATATTCAAATATTCTTTAGAGGCGATTGATATACTTGGCGAAGATGAAGAATTAAAAAATAAAATATTGGCAACACGCGAAAAGTTGCCTCCCATTCAAATCGGAGCCGACGGCACTATACAGGAATGGATTAAAGATTACCAGGAGCCGCATCCTTGGCATAGGCACATTTCTCATTTGATAGCACTGCACCCGGGTACACAAATCACCCAAGAGGATTCTGAACTGTTCGATGCAGCCAAAAAAACCATCGAGAAGAGATTGCGTTATGGGGGGGGGCACACCGGGTGGAGCCGCGCATGGATTATCAATTTTTACGCTAGATTGCTGGATGGCGATGAAGCATACCAGCAGTTTATCAAATTGTTGCAGAAATCCACTCTTTCTAATTTATTTGACACCCATCCTCCATTCCAAATTGATGGCAACCTTGGAGCACCGGCCGGTATTGCAGAAATGCTAGTTCAAAGCCATACAAATTATATAGAGATTCTTCCAGCATGGACCCAAAATATACCCACCGGCAGGGTGAAAGGTATATGTGCACGTGGAGGTTTTGAGTTATCCTTTAGTTGGAAAGATAATGAGCTAGAAGACCTTGAAGTTTTATCTAAAGCCGGGCAAATTTGTAAATTGCGGTATAAAAACAAGGTGGTTGAATTTGACACGGAGCCCGGGAAGGTTTATTCACTGAACAATATACTTGAAGTTCAATGATCATTCTTCGATAAATTGAAGCAAGATGAATGCAAATGTCGTCAACCCAATGAAATAAAAACAAGAAGAAATCAAAGCCTGGCTAAGCCGGGCTTTAACTTTTTGTCGCAGTCTATCAATACTACAATCTTTGCCTTTTTCGGGGCGTATGTTAATCTCTTTTAACCTTCTAATCATTTTTTTATCTTTAGGAAGTTCATCATTTTCTTTGTGGCCTATTTATTTTTTATATCAAGATATTAGCGGCATGTCTATGATAAACTTTCGGGTGAAAATGTGCCAATCATCTTGATTAGTAGTGAAATTTTCAATATCAAGCTTGACTTGACACTAACGCTTGAACAATGATATTTTATTTTCTTTTGAACAAATCTATATATTCAATTTTTATTATAGCTTGTAGTAAAGTTTACAGTGGTATGCATTTAAAATAAAAATGTAAAACATTTGGGAATTTGATAAATATGAATATCCACGAAATTTAAATGGAGTGTTTACAACAGGAGTACAAGGTTTAACTTACTTGCAAGAGTTTCGTTTTTTGAACGGTTACTCAAGTCGATCCGGGTAAAGTTTAAATAATTGTTCCTACAAAAATATAATAACCCATAAGGTCTACGAATATGAAAACTAAATTTTTTTTATTATCAATTTTTTTGTCGGTTTCATTATTAAATAATTCTTGTAATGAAACAAAAAAAAATTCCGGTCCTGGTGAGAATGAAGTGTGGATGCAAGAAATTGCTTTTGTTCCTTCAGAAAAAACTGTTAGCAAGGGAACAACCATCACTTGGATTAATAAAGATAATGTTCAACACACTGTAACCAGTGATGTGGGAATTTTTGATAGTGGATTAATCGATGCCGGGGGTACATTCACCTATATCTTTGACAGTATAGGTACCTATGATTATACCTGCACGATACACCCTGATATGAATGGTACAATCAATGTAGAATAAGAAATATGAGAGATTGGGATATGAGTTGGACCATTTTGGCCGCTTTAACTTTCTTGTTATTGATTATTCTTTTGCTCATGAGAATGCCTGCAAAACGAAGGCGAAGGAGGTTTTTTTCGGGTAAACGGACTGCATTGGATATTCTTGAGAATAGATATGCCAGGGGGGAAATAGGCAAAAAAGAATTTGAAGAAAAGAAAAGGGAATTAACCCAAAAATAAGAACCTAATTACACTTTTTAATATACCGGGAGGATAAAATAACTAGGTGTACAAATATTTTAATGCCTTGACAAGGAGGAAAAATGTGCAATATTTCTGGGTTAGAAGTAATTTTTTAACCTGCCCTGCCAGGTATGATACTTACTGGACATGACACTAGGGTTACCTTCTTTTGCCTTTAATATGTTTTAGTGATAATAGTAATTAACCAAAAATTGTTGATACTTCGGTAGGAAAAATTCAAGATTTATTGGTGGTAAAAATTAAATTTGTAAAAATTATTGCTACCATGAATAGATTCCTATCGCTTATTTCATTTTTGCTAATTTCGACTTCCATATTTTCACAAGTAGATAGTTTATTGGAGGTTTTGTCAAGGGAAGATAATAAACATCATCAAGTTGAAATATTGCTTGATGTTGCAGAAAAGTTAAAAGATAAAGCCCCTGGAAAATCCAGGAAATATTCTACCGATGCGCTCGAGAAAGCCCGTGGAATTAAAGACGATCATTTAACCGGGAAAGCTCTTTTATCTCTTGGAGATGCTTATTTTGCTAATAAGGATCTTCCCAAAGCAAAAGAAATATATGAAGAAGCTGCCAAGATTTTTAAAAAGGACAAACACTTGGAAAGTCATGTGAAAAGCTTATTAAAAATGGGTTTGGTGCTAAAATCAGAGTCCAAATACGAGGAAGCACTCGAGAAATTTAATGAAGCATTAGAAGTAAGTGAGAAAGCCAATTATAAGGGTGGGATATCTTCATCTATTAATTACCAAGGAAGTGTGTATTGGAACCAGGGAAACTATGCCTTTTCCAAGGAGTTATACATGAAAGCACTAGAACTTAGGAAAGAAAATGGATCAAGTGCAGAAATTGCCACTTCAATGGAAAATGTGGCTTTGGCTTATCGAGAACTTGGTGAATATGATAAAGCCAACCATTTTTATAAAAAAGCATTGGATATTTACCAATTAGAAGGCAATAATGAAGCATTGGCAAGTACTTTCAATTTTCTTGGAAGTTTATACTGGAGATGGAGCAAGTACGACAGTGCATTGATATTTTACAAGAAATCCTTAAAAGTAAGGGAGCATCAACAAGATCCTTTGAAAATTGCTGCTTCTTATTCAAATATAGCCTTGGTTTTTAATAGCAAATACCAGGGCGATTCAGCAATGGTTTATTATCATTTGGCACATGGAATTTATGAGAAAATAGGGGATTCAGCACTGGTAGCCAGTTCGTATCATCAAATTGGCAACTATTTAATGAAGAATAACTCGTACCAGGAGGCTTTAGATTACTACAAAAAAGCATTGGAAATTAGGGATAGCAATGAAAATAAAATAGCTGTTGTCAACACGCTAAATACCATTGGAACCATTCACGGAAAACTGAATCAATTTGAAAAATCCTTTGATGCCGTTAATAAGTCTATTAAAAGTTTAGAGGAAGTCGGGAATAAGAATAAATTAGCATATACCTTAATGTTAGCAGGAAACGAGTACAGCAAGATCGACCAAAAAAAGGCGATGGAACAATACCAAAAAGCCATAGAAATTTATAAATCTGTTGGAAATAAAAAAGAAATTGCTAAATGTCAAATGAATATAGGCAGGTTATTATATAACCAAGGGAATATGGCAAGTGCATTCGTAAAGTTTCAACAGGTAGTGGATATGCTACAGTCACTAAATGACTTGGGAAGTTTGAGCGGGTTGTATAATGAAGTTGGTAATTTATATCTCAAGCAGAGAAACAAGGGAAAAGCAATAAGTTATTATTCCCGGGGAGCTACATTTGGTGAAGAAGGTAACAATTTTGAAAAAGCTGGTTTGTGCCATCGTAAACTGGCCGAAATTTACATGGAGGAAGGAAATACCCTGAAAGCAAAGCCTCACGTGGAAGCTGCTGTTGGATTTGGAGAAAAGGCTAATAAACCGGAACTTTTAAGAGACGCTTATTATTTAACCTACCAATTAAAAAAGCAACAACAAAATCATGCGGATGCATTGTATTATTTCGAAAAATATACCCAGTTGAATGAATTAACTGGAGAAAATACAAGGTTGAGGCAAATTAATGAATTTAAAATCAGGAATAAGGAAAAAGAATTAAAAACAATTAAACAGATGATGGAAAATCAAGGGAGGATCCAAGCTGTTAAATTAAATCAACAAAGAAACGTTATTATCTTTTTAATCATCATTTCATTGCTGGTGATTGCAATTATCATGGTCCTTTATAATCAATATAACATAAAGAAAAAGTCTGAAGCAGAATTAGCATTGTTGAATAGTACCAAGGATAAATTTTTTAGCATAATAGCCCATGATATCAAGAATCCACTCGGGGGTATGGTAGGTATGACCCAGGCGATTGAGAGGGATAAAAATATTGACCCGGAAAAAATGAGGGAAGCAAATAGTATGGTTAATGCTTCGGCAAAACATTTATATACATTACTGGAAAATTTATTACAATGGGCACGTTCACAAACTCAAAGGATTAAATATTCTCCTTCAGCGATCAATGTTAAACCTTTACTGGAAGAAACAGCATCGTTATTTAAATCAAGTGCCAGCGATAAGAATATTCTTTTGTCTGTCTTACTTGAAAAAGATTATATTGTATTTGCAGACAAGGAAATGATTACAACCGTTGCCAGGAATTTAATATCCAATGCAATAAAATTTACCCAGGGCGGAGGGCATGTATCCATAGATGCTAAAATAGTACAGGACAAATTGATCATTTACATCAAGGACACGGGTGTGGGAATGCACCCGGAAGAAAAACAAAAACTTTTCAGGCTGGATGTTCATCATACTACCCGCGGGACACATAATGAAGAAGGGACTGGCTTAGGCTTGATACTGTGTAAAGAATTTGTAGAAAAAAACAGGGGGGAAATCAATGTAGAATCAGAAAAAGGAAAAGGTACTGTTTTTAGTTTTACCTTACCCTTGTATGATTAACTTTCTTTGTCACCCGGGCACATGAATAAAAAAAACACCGGCCAAAAGGACAGTGTTTTTTTACATCAATAGAATTTATTTCTACACGATTAATTTAACAAGGTTCTTAAATTTCTTTTGGCAAAAAATAGCCTGCTTTTTACGGTACCAAGGTTAAGATCAAGTTTTTGAGCTATCTCATCATATTTATAACCAGTCAAATACATCTTTAGGGGGGTCCTGAATTTAGATTCAAGGTGATCTATCTTTTCATTTATTTCTTGTAGGTTGCAAAATTCAGAAGGGTCAAAGATTCCATCGTTTTGCACGCGATTTAGGTAATAAAGATCCTTTGTTGAATCGAGGTTGGTGTTGCGGATTAGTGTTCTACGATACTTGTTGATGTAAATGTTTCTCATGATCGTGAATATCCATCCTTTTAAATTTATATCTTCACGGAACTTACTCTTGTTATCCAACGCTTTTAAATAAGTTTCCTGTACAAGATCTTTCGCTTCATCTTCGTCATTTGTTAGTGATTTAGCGAAACGCTTCAGGTTCTTTTCTAAAGAAATGATCTGGTTGTTAAATTCCTTGGTACTCATAATGTAAAGGTTAAATTATTATTAATGAATTTAATGTTTTCAAACTTTCTCTTCTTCTTAGAAAAGAACATGCCAACCTTGATCAATCAAAAAATCTCAACGGTTAAACGAAGCTAATCCTTTGATTTTCTTTAATGCTGTAAATTAACTCGTGATAGTTCGTAAGAATAAATATTTGTGGAAAAAACTTCTATATAATTCCACACCATGTGAAATTGTGTAGAAAATTCCCCACGCAACTCAACTATTTTATGTTGTTCATTGTTATCCTGTAAATTCTGGGGGTACTCTAAGGTTAAAAAGAAAAGTATTTGAGCGTGCCGAAGGGTAACAAGTTTTTTTATTTTAGCAGAACGTATTAGTTTTTAGTAAATTTGTCGACATCGCGATAGGATTTTGGTTTACTTTTTTCACCTGTAAACTGTAAGAAAAAAGTAAAAGGATGTATTCCATGAGGACTTAAATAATTTAAGAATTCCTGTTCTAAACTATGATAATCAACATTTGCAGGTAAATATTTTGTATTTAAATTAGCGGGGGGTAATATTTATAATAAAAAGTTAACAAGGATTATTACAAAGGGTTATTATATATAGAGAAGCCATTATTTTGCACTCACACCCTATTAGCTTTAAATTTTTATTTTGCGATTTCATACGGACACCAATGAGATATTATTTTTCAAATGGAATAATCCTTGTTTTCTGCTTTACACAATAACGATATAATTAACGTATGAAAATTCCATGCGACTAGGATACAGTTTTACCTTTTTAACAAGTATAAATCTGGATACAAAAATTAAAAATATTGAAACGAGAAAAAATCATTTTTTTAATGATTATTCACATCATCCAATTCTATTTCAAACTGTTTAATTTTATTATAAAGAGTTTTCCTGTCAATATTTAATAGTTTTGCTGCTTTAGTTTTATTGTAATTGGTTTTTACCAATGCATTGGAAATTACTTCCCTTTCGGCTTCCAAGGAAGCCTCTTTTAATTCCAGGGAAACAGATTTAAACGAAGAGGAATGGGGTGTTGCCCTGTCTGATTCCCTATGATATTTTATTTCTTCAGGAATACAATCTATGGTAATTTTATCTGTTTGTGCAAGCAGCACGCTTCTTTTTACCACGTTTTGAAGTTCCCGGATATTTCCATACCAGGGGTACCTGAGAAAGAAATCCAATACCTCTTCCGACATCCCGGTGATTTCCTTGTGGAGACTTTTATTAGCGGATTTTATAAAATTATCCGCGAAAACAGGTATGTCCTCTTTTCTTTCACGAAGTGGTGGAATATTTATTTTGAATTCATTCACCCTGTGATAAAGGTCTTCCCGGAAATTATTTGATTTCACCTCGTTATATAGATCTTCATTGGTCGCTACAAGGATTCTTAAATCAACATTGATATTTTTTTTGTCGCCCACCTTGTTGATTACCCTTTCTTGTATAGCTCGCAACATTTTTATTTGATTTTCAATTGTGAGGTTACCAATCTCATCTAAAAATAAGGTTCCTCCATTGGCTGTTTCAAAATACCCTTTTTTATCATATAAAGCACCGGTAAATGCGCCTTTGACATGTCCGAAAAGTTCACTGTTTGCTAACTCTTTAGGAATGGCGCCACAATCTACTGCTACGAAAGGTTTGTTCTTCCTGGCGCTATTATAATGAATCGCCCGGGCAATATATTCCTTCCCCGATCCAGTTTCACCTTGTATTAGCACGGTCATTTCGGTAGGTGCCACTTTTTCTACATATTCTAATACTTGCTGCATGTTTTGACTTTGTCCCTTGATAAAGGACAATTCAAAGCTATTGGCATTTTCTTTTTGCCTTTCGGCAGAAAGTACTTTTTTTATGGTGACAAGAATTTCTTCCGGGTATATAGGTTTGGTGATATAATCAAGAGCCCCATTTTTAATTAATTTAACAGCCATTCGTATATCTGCGTAAGCTGTCATAATAATTGCTTGTGTTTCGGGATGCTGTTTTTTCAGGTAAGAAAGAATCTCCATACCATCCCCATCAGGTAAACGAAAATCACATAATACCAAATCATATTTAGTTTTACCTATTTTTTGAATAGCAGATTTATGATTATAAGCAACATGTGCCTGAAAACCATTGTTATTCAAGAAATTTTCTAATAAGTTGCAAATATACGTGTCATCATCTATGATCAGTATCTTCTTCATAATTTTGTTTTAATTCTAAGTTTTTTCTTTAAATGTTTTACATAAAAATACATTTACTCTTAATACAAATGTAAAATTTTATTCGAGTTAAAAAAATCCAGCGAATAAAAAATATTGTAATTCTTCCATCATTGCAATTAAATTTCTTATTATGAAAAAACGATTTTATCATTTGTAAATTATTTTAATGATATAAAACTGATCATTTTTAAAAAAATAAATAACAAATAGATATAAAAAAAAGTTTTGTTAGGTGTTAAAATAAATGATACTGGCATCTATATTATTTTCTTGCAATTGTTTTTTTGCCTTAGGTCTGAGCCAATCAGGAAGAATAATGTAGAATTCCCCCTTGTTTTCTTGGGCCTTGCGGGCAAAATACTTCCATTTTTCCACCTTGAAATTATCATTCAGTTCTATCTCGTAAAAGTTTGCCTGGTTTTTCTTATAGGTTGATATATCCGGGGTGAAATTTTTACGTAGTTCTTTTTCCCTTTCCATCGTTTGAATAGGGGAACCAAAGCCTTTTACCAAATCTGTTTTTATACGGGCGGTTCTACTTTCTTTTTGTATGGTTTCAATTAAGGCTTGTGCCACTACCTTTTTGCTGATGTTTTCCGTTCTTTCCATATAAGCAATTGTTTTATTTTTTATTATGTTTGGTAATTACCCGGGAACCCCAATTTTTTCCCGGTATAGTATTTCCAGGAATTTCTGTACATTTTCGTTTGTTTCCAAATAATAGGATGCAATGGAATTGCTCATGCCAACTTTTATAGTGATTGATGACGCTGGAATTTCTTCAAACAAGTGTTCATCGGTCCAGTCATCGCCTATGGCCAAAATAAAATCATATTTATTGCCAGATTTTAAAATATCAGCCGCTAATTTCCCCTTATTAATCAAGCCATGTTTTATTTCAATGGTTTTATTTTCTTCGATAAGATCAAGGTTTAGGTTAGCTATCATGTTAGTTAAGTCATCTTTTAATTCCCTTGCCCTCATTTCGCCTAGCTCGTGATCAGCTTTGCGATAGTTCCACGCTAGAGAATATTCTTTTTCCTCGACAAAAGTACCGGGAGTCCTGTCAACGTATGATTCCATACTATGTACAACAGTTTTTTTCCATTCATTGTTCAGGTACTCTTCATCTAGGCTTTTTCGCCAATTTTCACCCGGTTCTTTAATCCACAAACCATGCTCAACCATTAAGGTGTAATCCTTTTTCCCGAACCACTCATCAATCGTGGATTTATCGCGACTACTTTCAATGACTATCCTGGTTTTTTTATCTCCTGCAAGCTGATCCAATAAACGATATAATTCTTCGCTGGGACGTGCTTCATGGTTGGACAGGTTGTTTTTTACCAGCGTTCCGTCATAATCAAGAAAGAATATGCTGTTTTCAGCATCATGGTATTGATTGACCAGGTCCTTCATAATTTCTTTATTTATAAACCTGGATACAAATTTTTTTCCTAGAGCTTCGGTTTCTTCAAGCCGGCTGATAAAATCTTTTGCCCATTTCTTTATATCATACCTTCTTATTCTCTCTTGCATGACAATGTTTCGGTTAATTTGTTCATCTTCTTTCATCATGATGGCTTGTTTTAAAGCATTTGCTATTTGAACCTTATTGTGAGGGTTGATTATAATAGCCTCACTTAATTCTTTCGCCGCTCCAGCCATTTCACTTAGGATTAACACACCTTTCTGGTTGGTTCTACAAGCCACGTATTCTTTGGCTACTAGGTTCATTCCATCTCTCACGGGGGTAATTAACGCAACTTCGGAGGAATTGTAAAGATCGATAAGGCTCTCAAATGGGAGTGCCCTGTAAAAGTACCAAATAGGTGTCCAATTGATAGAAGCATATTTCCCGTTGATCCTACCAACAAGTTCATCAATTTCTTTTTTCATTACCTGGTATTGTTCAACATTGATCCGGGAAGGAACAGCAAGAAGCACCAGGGTAACTTGTTGATGAAACTCGGGGAATATGTCAAGAAAATGTTCAAATGCGATTAACCTGTTGCTTATTCCCTTAGAATAGTCAAGCCTGTCTATTGACAAGATTAACTTCCGATCTGGTGAAAGCAAGTAATATTTTTCAATTTCTTTTTGTATGGTACTCCGTTCATTAATTGATTTTTGTTTTTGGGCGATGGAAGTGGAAAAATATTTATCGTAATCAATTCCCATGGGAAAAGCATCTAGTTTCACGATCCTGTTGGATAAATGTACTTGGTCAAATACAATATTATGTCCTAGTAACCTGCGGGTAGCACTTATGAAATGGCGTTCATAATCAAATGTGTGAAATCCTATAAGATCTGCCCCAAGCAAACCTTCAAGAATTTCCTTTCTCCAGGGGATAATTCTAAAAACTTCATAAGAAGGGAATGGGATATGAAGAAAGAAGCCAATCCTTGCAGCAGGTATTTTTTCCTTCACCAGTTTTGGTAATAGCATAAGGTGATAATCGTGAATCCATATGTAATCTCCTTCACGGGCTTGTTCAATGATAGCCTCTGCAAAAATTTGGTTAACTTTCTCGTAAGCATCCCAGTATTCTTGGTTATATTCCACGAATTGATTGAAGTAGTGAAACAATGGCCAAATGGTCTTATTGCTAAATCCATGGTAATAAAGATCAATATCTTCTTCATTTAAATAAACTGGATAGCAATTTTCTTTTTTCATGATATGATCCAGTTCCTTATGGTTCTTTTCGTTTACTTCTTTTTTATCTATCCCGGGCCAACCCATCCAAAGACTTTCATAATTTTTATAGATCGATTTCATACCGGTTGCCAGGCCTCCCACGCTGGGGGAAACTTCAATATTATCTTTATCCATATTTATTTTTAATGGTAAACGGTTTGAAACAATAATCAATCTCTTGTCCATGTTTTTCATTGTTTTGCTTGTAAAGGAATTAAATCACCTTGTAAATTTTTCATTTAAATTGTCTTCATGTTGAAAATATCATACCAACCAGGAGGTTTTAAAAAACATAGGTAATGGAAAAGGTAGGGGCAACCTGTAAATTAATGGAAATTACATGTGTATGATGTTTTTATTAATTAGTTCTGGGAAAACTACAAATAATTGAAAAAGAAACTGTAATAAATTTCAAGAACGAGCCATATGAACCTCTTGGTTACAAGGAATTCAATGCAAGTGAAATTAAGTGCTAATTTATTTTCTGCTAGTCCTTCTTAGGTAAAGGCTCCACGATGATTACAAGAAATCGTGGAAATTCTTCCTCACGAACGGTTTTTGTTGTTAGATTATGTACTTAGATGTCGCTGTTTTTTTATTCTACTTGATTTTTTGTTCAAGTTCTTCATTAACCTGGTTGGTTATTTCTGTAATTTGATCGATTAAGAAAGGAATAGACTCGGTTTTTTTTCCTTCAAGCCCGTTAATCTTAATATCGGTAAGTATGTTAACCCCATTTTTTATTTCTAAATGCTTGAATGAAGGTAATAATTTATGTGCAATTTCTCCAGCATTTTTCCAACTTCCCGATTTCTTGTACTCGTTCAGTTTTTGCACACCTTCTTGCGAGTTGTCGATAAAAGTCCTGATCATTTGATTAAAAAAAGCTTGATTGTCCCTTGTAATCTTTTCTAATTCATCCAAGTTATAAATAACCGTAGGTTTGTTTTTTTCCATTTTCTCCCTTTCTTTTAGAATATATCCTTTTTTTAATTTCAGTGCTTTGCAAATTTTATTATACAGGTCAACTTCTTTAAATGGTTTTAATAAATAGTCATCCATTCCTGATTTCTGGCACCGGTTAATATCGTCCTTTAAAATGCCCGCTGTAACGGCAATGATTTTGGTATCGTTGTCTTTTTTTTCGAACCGGATGTATTTGGACACTTCAAACCCGGTTATATCAGGCATTCTTATATCTAACAAAATTATATCATAATGGTTCTTATTAATTTTATTTTTTGCATCTAGACCATTGATTGCTGTATCAGTCTCGCACTCGAAATCCTTTAGAATAACTTCCCCGAGCAGCCGGTTTACCACATCATCATCTACAAGGAGTACCTTAACTCCCTTTAAAAGGTTTTTTCTATAGCCAAATTGTGATTCCAACAGGTTTTTGTCTTCAGTTCTACTAAATGGTAAAATGATGGTAAAATCACTTCCCATGTGCAACGTACTTTTAACATGAATTTCACCATGCATTAGGTCTACCAATTTTTTTACAATGGTTAGTCCTAGCCCGCTTCCCCCGTATTGTCTTGAGATGAATGGATCTGCCTGTTTGAATTTTTCAAAGATTTCAGGAAGTTTTTCCCTAGGGATTCCAATGCCTGAATCTTTCACCTGAAATTCCAGGTAGAGTTTCTTTCCTTTTTCATTTTTGATTTTGCATTGTAATTCCACGTATCCCTTTTCCGTAAATTTTATAGCATTATTTAGCAGGTTGATTAGAATTTGTTTAAGCCTTACAGGATCTCCCAATACTATAGTATCTATTTTTTTGTCATAATTGAACCGGAACTCCAAACCATTTTTATCAGCTTTAATTTTAAGACTTTCATATAATTCATTCAAAATATCTTTTACATTTATGGGAATGTTTTCCAAGGGTATTTGACCTGTTTCGATTTTCGAAAGAGAAAGGATCTCGTCCACGAGTGAAAATAAATGTTCTGCTGATTTATCAATAATTTGGGCAAAATTTAATTGTATTTTATTAAGTTTTGTTTTTAACAATTGTTCTGAAAAGCCAACAATCGCATTTAATGGGGTTCTAATCTCGTGACTCATATTGGCAATAAAATCTGATTTAGCTTGGTTGGCTTCCTCTGCCATTTCTTTTGCTTTATTTAGCTGGATAGTTACTGCTTTTTCATGTGTAATATTATTCAAAATTACCATACCGGTAATAACTTCTTTTTTTTCGTTTTTAACAGGTATCAACCAAAGCAGGTAATAAGATGATCCAATTTTAATTTCCTTGGATATTTCTTTACCGGACATTAATTTATTATAAAGAGGATCCAGGATTACCTTGAATTCATTGTTATTGATCTCACTGATATGTTTCTGTTCAACCTGCTTCTTATCCAGGTTTAAATTTTTTGTCTCGGGGCCTTCACATAAAATTATCTTACAATTCCTGTCAAGCAGGAGCATCATCGTGTGGGGAATATTACCTGCAAGGATCCTGTATAGCTGGTTGTCATATTGTATGTTCTCTAGCACGTTAAGAATCTCGGTAATATCTTCGGCCGTTACCAAGATGGAATTTTTATGTTGAGTTTGATTTAACGTGCAGATAAAGGTTTTAATCGTATTTTTCTTGGTCAATATATTCCAAATGGTTTTTAAAGAATAACCATTAGTTACCAGTTCTTGAATATCGTGTTCAACATCTTTATAATCTTGTTCGGTGAAGAAATCTTTTAGAACCTTATTTTGAATAATGTCTTCTTCAAACCCAATGATCCTGGTAAAAGAAGAGTTAGCATAGGTTACCTGGTAATTTTGATTGAATTCGAATATAACAGAATTAGAAGATTCTGAAATGTTCCTGTATTGTTCTTCCTTTCGCATTAATTCTTCCCTTGTTTTTACCAAGTGACTAATATCTTCACCCCCGATTATGAACCCGATGGGAATATTGAATTCATTTTTTATCATGAAATGTTTTGTTCCCAAAATAGTTCTTTGTTCACTTTCTTGGCGGATATAGCATTCAACCTTTTTATTCAAGGGGAAATTAGGTAAGAAATTATTATCTTTTTTTAGTTTTCCAGGTGGCACCGAAAAATATATGATATCCTTAAACCAGTTTTTTCCTATCAGTTCGTCTTTATTTCTTTTTAAAATTTGACATCCGGCATGATTAATATCTAAAATTTCTCCATTTTTACCAGTAATTACGAGCAAGGTCCCGGTTTCACAAAAATATTCTTGAATGATATCCCGGTTATTAATCCCATTTATTTTTGCCAATAACCCGTTAGAAACATTCATAACACCTACATATTCAATTATTTCATCCTTTTGGTTTTTAACAGCCACAAGATTTTCTTCCACCTGGATGTAACTTCCATCTTTTGATAAAAAACGATATGTAAGGTTTAATGATCCCTTTCCAATACTTGTTCGAAATAAGTTATTAACTTCTTGCCAATCTTTATCATGGACATAGGATTGAAAATTATTTTTTTCCAAAAGAAATGAAGCTGTAAATCCAGCACACTCGATGATATTATCACTAATGAAAGTCAAGGAAAATTTGCTATTCCTTTTATTTATGACTTGGGTTCTTTTGTTTACAATGTCCTTAACTAAGTTAGAAACCTGGTTAACCATAAGAAAATTAATTTTATTACAACTTCTTAGCAAGAAAATTAATGCGGGTACAAATATTGATCCTTTTTGCAAAAACTGCTAAAAAAAATGTTTTTTTACCAATAGGTGATGCAAGTTAATAAATTATAAAGAAATTAATGTTAAAAATGAACATTTTATAAGTTCTACTTATTTTTCTCTTACATGCTGTTAAGAAAATTAGAATGAATTATTAACCGGGGAAAAATTTCCACGTTTTGTTGAATAATCTTTTCCTATTAATAATTCAATACTGTCCGGGTAAATCTTTAAGTAATCTATAAAAGCTTGAGAATTATTTGTTAAAGAGAGGTGTTTATTAATTAAGAAAGTAGCATTTTCGTTTTCGATCAACTTCGGACAAGAATTTTATTCTTTAACAGGATTCCTTTAATAATTTAAATTTTAAAACCAATAACCAGTATATCATCTACCTGTTCATGATCACCTTTCCATTTAAGATGTACTTTTCCTATTTCTTTTACTTGATCTTGCATTGATAAATGATTCACTTTTTTGATTAATTGACTAAATTTAGATTTCCCGAATTTTTTACCTGCATCACCCCCGAATTGATCTAAGAAACCATCTGTAAATAAATAAAATTGGTCATCTTTATTTATAATCCCCGGATAATCTACGAATTTCTTATTTTCATGAAAACTAAATCCAATGGGCATCCTGTTTCCTTTAATTTCATATAATTCTTGATCTCTTAATAAAAACATGGAATGATTGGCACCTGAAAATTCGAATTTTTTGTTGGTGATATCCAGCATACATAAACCCATATCCATACCATCGCGATTCTGACCTTTTTTGCCATTCTGGTGAAGCGAACTAGTGATTTTTTCCTCCAGCATATTTAATATATCGGAAGGATGATTGACATTGATGGAAATAATTTCGTTCAAGAATGCCATG